>JAZBOS010000081.1 GCA_036351255.1 Bacteroides sp. | reverse complement strand
GCCGGATTCCGGATCATTGCCTAGAAGCCTTTCACCTGAGCTTTTCTGTGTGTTTTTCGCGGTACTGTCAACCTTTTTATGGAATGGCCTGTAGAACTCATCGATCATTTTATTCCATACAAGGTTCCCGTCTGCGATACTGTCGAAATCCTTCTCAACTGAAGCGGTGAAATTGAAATCCATTATATTTTCAAAATGCTCAACAAGAAAATCATTGACCACCATGCCAATATCGGTTGGGAATAATTTTCCTTTTTCAAATCCAGTTTTTTCCTCTTTTTCATAGGAGGATATCTTATCTCCGGAAAGTTTAAGCCCGTCGAGTTTTCTGATCGTTCCCGGCCGATCTTCTTTAACAACGTATTCCCGGCTCTGGATTGTTGATATAATTGGAGCATAGGTTGAAGGCCTTCCAATTCCCATCTCCTCCAGCTTTTTTACAAGGCTGGCTTCAGTGTATCTTGGCGGGCTGTTTGTGAACTTCTGCAAAGCATCTGCATTCTCAAGATGCAGTTCCTGCCCCTGTGATACCGGGGGAAGCAACCCGTTGCCGTTTCCATTGCCTTCTTTTTCTTCATCCGTGCTTTCCATGTAAACTCTCAGGAAGCCATCGAATAGTATGACCTCCCCGCTTGACTGAAATTTTTCGGGGCGGGATGATATCGTTATTGAGACTGTTGTTTTCTCAAGTTTAGCAGGGCTCATTTGTGATGCCACAGTCCTCTTCCAGATAAGGCTGTATAGTTTCTTTTCATTGGCGTTGGCCCCGGCTTCCTTTTTGTTTATATAGGTTGGCCTGATTGCTTCATGAGCTTCCTGGGCGCCTTTTGACTTGGTGGAATATTTCCTTGTTTTGGAATATTCATTGCCAAATTCCTCAATTATTTCCTTTCGGGTGCTGTTAATCGCCAGGTCGGACAGGTTAACCGAGTCAGTTCTCATGTAGGTAATGTGACCGGCTTCATAAAGGTGCTGGGCCAGTGTCATCGTCTGGCTTACAGAAAATCCGAATTTCCTGCTGGCCTCCTGCTGAAGCGTGGAAGTCGTGAATGGGGGTGCAGGAGATTTGAATGATGGTTTTGTTTCAACGGCATCAACCATGAAACCGGCAGAGATGCAATCATCCAGAAAAGCTTTTGCCTGCTCCAGGGTTTTGAATCTCTGATTTAATTCTGATTTCAATTGGGCAGGTTTTCCGTTATTGTCCTTGAAACTGAACAGGGCCGTGACCCTGAAGCTGTCCTTTGGTATAAAGTTCAGTATCTCTCTTTCCCTGTCGACAAGAAGCCTTACAGCAACACTTTGAACCCTGCCTGCTGAAAGTGAGGGTTTTACTTTTTTCCATAACACAGGGCTTAGCTCAAAACCAACAAGACGGTCAAGAACTCTCCTTGCCTGTTGTGCATTTACAAGGTTGCGATCTATCGACCTTGGGTTTTCAATGGCTTTGAGGATCGCTTCCTTTGTTATTTCATGAAAGACAATTCTCTTTGTTTTTTCATCAGGCAGTTTTAAAACCTCGGCCAGATGCCAGGCAATGGCTTCACCTTCACGGTCCTCATCAGATGCAAGCCATACGGTTTTGGCCTCTTTGGCCAGCTTTTTTAATTCCGATACAACCTTTCGCTTGTCAGGGGAAATTATGTATTGAGGCTGGTATTTATTTTCCAGGTCAATTCCATAATCTTTTTTGGATAAATCCCTTATATGACCGAAACTGGATTTAACAGTAAAATCTTTTCCAAGATATTTCCCAATCGTCTTAGCCTTAGCTGGTGATTCTACAATTACAAGATTATCAACCATATTCTTAGTCAGATTTTTAAAAAGTGGTGCAAAGTAAAAGATAATTTTTATATATATAGATGCGTTTTCACTATTAAAATGGAAAAGAACATCCGTATATTATTTATTACTTTTGCGCGAAATTGTTTAAAATGACTGAGAAAAATCGCCATCCATATAAGAAATATGTCACAGGTTTCTGGGGATTATACATAGGTGGGCTGGTGTTGATGATCCTGCTTTTCTTCTTTATTTCCAGGGGGAAACTGGGCTTTATGCCTAGCTTTGCCGAGCTTGAGAACCCCAAAATTAACCAGGCAAGCCAGATAATCTCTGTGGATGGTGAGGTATTGGGCCAGTATTTCGACAGGGATGAGAACCGTGTCAATGTCGATTATTCACAGATCTCTCCCAATATGATAAATGCCCTTATTTCCATTGAAGATGAGAGATATCTGAAACATTCAGGGATCGATTTCAAGGGCCTGGCCAGGGTTTTGGTCAAGAGCCTTTTACTTGGAAAGGAAACCGGAGGAGGAAGCACGATAACTCAGCAGCTCGGAAAACTCCTCTTTCCCAGGGAGGATTATCATAATAAACCTATAAGATTTATCATCAGGAAGTTCAGGGAATGGGTTATTGCCATTAAGCTGGAGAAGTCTTTCGCGAAGGAGGAAATCATAGCCCTTTATCTTAATCAGTTCGATTTCTTAAATAACGGGGATGGTATCCGAACAGCCTCAAGGGTTTATTTCAATACCACTCCTGCCAATCTTAAGGTTGAGGAGGCAGCAATGCTGGCCGCCATGGCAAAGAATCCTTCTGCCTATAACCCCAGGAGGTTC
>JAZBOS010000080.1 GCA_036351255.1 Bacteroides sp. | reverse complement strand
TTTTGATCTGTATGTTTTTAATGGAGGCTGTCCACATTATTCAATCGATTCCTTCTCTGTAGCCAGTACTTCTGAAGATTTTAATGTGACCGTATATGTAAGGCAAAAGAGAAAGGGCACGGATTTTATTGGTAATGGCAATATTATCCCGGTGACATTCATGGATGAGAACTGGGACACTTTTGAAGACACCATCCATTTTTCCGGTGCCACCGGTCAATCAACCAAAACAGTGCCTTTTGCGCCGGTCGCCGTGTATGTTGACCTGGAGAAAAACATGTGCGACGCCACCACGGATGATTACATGCATATCACCGAGGTGGATGATTATATTTACCCTTATACCTTCTTCGTCCTGGAAGTGCAGGAAGTCACCGATTCGGCATTTGTCAGGATCACGCATAACTGGGCCCCTCCCGACAGCCTTAACGTTCCTTCTGAAATCAGCAGGATTTCCGATTATCGTTACTGGGATGTGGATGGTGTATTCCCCGAAGGTTTTGTTGCCACGGGCCGGTTCCAGTACAATAAAAGTGGCCTGGATAACAACCTTATCTTAAGTGCAACCGACTCGGTTGTGATACTATACAGGGCCAAGCCGTCAGAACCATGGCAGCTTCTCGATTTCACCCAGCTCGGACCATGGTCGATCGGCTACCTTTTCGTTGATTCCCTTCAGAAGGGACAGTATGTCCTGGGGGTAATTGACATTTCTGTGGGAATAGAAGATCAGGATAGGTTAACCAGTGACAAAAAGACAGCATTGTACCTTTACCCCAATCCTTCCGGCGGGCAGGTCAATATTATCTATGACATCACTGAAGAAGCTATCATCAGGATCCATGATTTGCAGGGGAAACTGATGGATTCAGCCTCACTGGACCCGGGTACAGGGCAGTACCGGTGGAATGCTGTCGACATCGGGCCGGGCACTTACCTGGTCAGCCTTCAGGCAAGGGACAGCAGGATCATTGCCAGGGAGAAGCTGATGATCATAAAATAATGTTTCCCCCATGTACTTTCGCCTTTAAGCCGAAGAGAGGGTTTGAAATGGATACTCTCCAGGGGCTTGTAAATAAAAAATCCAGGAATAAAACAAAACCTAGCTGATTTTCGTATACTTTTGGACCAATTTTTCAGTTAAAACCAAGTCAGTCTTATAATTAATGTGGTTTAGGGTACCCATATTATTGATATTGATCATTATCATCACCTGTAACCGGCCGAAGAGGCAGGAAGCAGCCGGGTTTTTCAAAACCAGGGAGGTGGTGGTTCCAGAAGTGGCTTCCCTTACCAGGAAAGCCGAGTGGATAGATAGTATATTCACCAGGCTGTCCAGGGGCCACTGGTTCAACGGTGCCATCATTTACGCAGAAAAAGGGCACGTGATATACAAGAATGCCTTTGGATTATGCGATTTTTACGCAAAAGACACCCTGAGCACCAATTCTGCCTTCCAGCTGGCCTCAGTTTCCAAGATGTTCACTGCCATGGCCATTATGATACTCAGGGAAGACGGCAGTTTAGACTACGACGACAGCATTCAGGTTTATATTCCGGAGTTCCCATACCACGGGGTTACCATACGCCAGCTGCTGACCCATAGATCAGGCCTGTCGCGCTACATGTCACTGGCACATGAAAAATGGCACAATAAAGACATTCCCATGGGCAATGACGATATGCTCGGGCTTTTCATGAAATATCAGCCCAAACCATATTTCAAGCCGGACAACGGATTCCATTACTGCAATACCAACTATGCCATGCTTGCTTCCGTTGTTGAAAAAGTTTCCGGGAAGCCTTTCGATGTTTTTGTTCAGGAAAGGATCTTCGACCCTTTGGAAATGCATGATTCTTTTATTTACCAAATGAGGGAGGATACTGCAGTGCCGGCTTATATACCAAGCAATGTTTATGGCCACAGGTACCGCAAATGGCGGCCGATCAGGCAGCGGAACGATTACCTGAACGGGATCATGGGAGACAAGGGTGTTTATGCAAGCGTTGAGGACCTCTTCAAGTTTGACAGGGCGCTGGACCTTGGAATGCTCGTGGGCGATTCAACACTGAATGAGGCTTTTGCATCAGGAAGCCCCTCGTACTGGAGAAGAACAGACAATTACGGTTTTGGCTGGAGGATAAAAACCACTGAAGACAGCACCGTCTATCATTTTGGCTGGTGGAAAGGCTTTCGCGCTTACTATATCCGGGACATGAGGCAGGAGAAGACCATCATTGCCCTGTGCAACAAAGACAAAGGGCCCGGATCTTCAATATTATGGGATATAATCAGGGACACTACCCATAAGGTGGCCTTTAATAATTTCCTTGCTTCCGATATAGCTATTGAAGGAATGGAGAATTAGCTATTCACTGACGACAAGTTTGAACCCCACCCCATGGACATTGATCAGTTCCACCGATGGGTCGCTTTTCAGGTACTTTCTCAGTTTGGTAATGTAAACATCCATGCTGCGTGCATTAAAATAGCTGTCGTCTTTCCAAATGCGCTTCAGTGCAATGCTTCTGTCGACCACCTCATTGGCATGTTCAACCAAAAGCTTTAACAGGCCTGCTTCTTTGGATGTCAATTTGTCTTCTTTTTCACCAGACCTCAGCACCTGGCGGTTAAAATCGAAAGTCAGGCTGCCAATCTGGTAAATATTGTCTTTCCCGCCTGTGGGGGAAGTGCCGCTGATCCTTCGGAGGATCGCCTGTATCCTCATCAGCAGCTCATCCATATTGAAAGGTTTGGTCAGGTAATCATCGGCACCCACTTCAAATCCCTTTAACTTATCCTGCTGCAGGGACTTGGCGGTTAGAAAAAGAATAGGGATCTTGCTGTCAACATTTCGTATGTCCCTGGCCAGGGTAAAGCCGTCCCTGACAGGCATCATGACATCCACAATGCAAAAATCAAATTCTTCCCTGGTAAACATGTCAAAGGCCTCCTGCCCGTTAACAGCCAGTTTTGTAGGGTAACCCTTGGCCTCCAGGTAAGACTTCAGTATGGTGCCAAGGTTTTTATCATCTTCAGCAAGAAGGATCCTGACCTTATCTTTTTCCATTTGCTTCAATGTTTTGATTCAACAGGTAAAAATACATCAAATTTGGTACCCTTTTTCAGTTCGCTTTCCAGCCTGATGCTTCCTTTGTGCATGTCGACAATAGCTTTCACGTAACTCAGTCCCAGTCCGAACCCCTTAAAATCATGGATATCCCCCATAGGGACCCTGTACAGCTTGTCAAAGATCTTCTTCTGGTTGACCTTGCTGATGCCGATACCATTGTCCTCGACGCTGACCAAGATATCATTTCTATAGTTGGAGGTGCTCACTTTGATGACGGGTTTCTGTGGCGTATACTTGTTTGCGTTGTCAAGCAGGTTGGTAATCATATTTGTGACATGCACTTTATCGGCATGGATGATGCTGGGTTGTGCCTTAAAATCGGTAATGATCCTGCCATCCTTGATTTCAACCTGGAAACCGATTTTCTTGACCACGTCGTTAATCACTTCATGCAAATCGAAATAATCTTTCTTAAGTTGT
>JAZBOS010000079.1 GCA_036351255.1 Bacteroides sp. | reverse complement strand
TGCTCATGATCAGGGCAAGGGCGAAAAGGATCGGGGTTTTCATGGGTTTAAGGTTTTAGGTTCAAATTTTGGGGTTTGAAGTTTGAGACTCATATTATTGGTTGTCAGGTGTTTGTATGATTTTTTGCGTCAATTTGTGTTTTTTTATTTGTGTGGATTCGTGGACTTTCTTTTCTCTTAATTCTCTTAAGTCTCTCACTTCTCCCCTCTCTTATCTCTCGCTCAGGCTCTCCAGCGCGCTTTCCAGGCGTTCGAGGCGGGCGTTGAGTGCATCGTTTTCGGCTTTGAGTTCCCTGACCAGTTTGTACTGCCGGATCAGCTGCAGCTGCAGGTTCTCGACCGACTCCAGGGTTTCAAAGGCCATGCGGGTCATATCGATCACCCCGCCGTTCTCCTGTCTCTCCTGTTCGGCAGAGGTGATCCAGGGCAGGTGTTTTTCGCGGAGCAGGAATGCCTCCACCTGGTCGGGGCCGAGGGTTTCATAGCTTTCTTCAAAGACGTAGTCGGGTTTGGTATAGGGGGTTCCATTGGCCGTACCTTCCGTTCCGCCATAGTAGACACTCCCGGTGGCCCGGATATTTCCGTTTACATCCAGGTCATACACGGGCGACCAGGTCCTGATCCCTACTTTGTTGGCCTTGATGGGATTCAGAAGGATGTTTTCCCCGTCGGCCGCGCCCTGGATGGCCAGGGGATGACCTGTAAAGGAGAAATCAAGCATGGTTCCATCGGTGCGCAGGGCCATCCAGGCCCCGTTTCCCTTGGTAAGCTGAATGCGGCTGTTCCCGTAAACATCCAGCCGGTAGGCAGGGGTGGCCGTCCCGATCCCCACATTCCCGTTTTTTAAAACGGTGAGGGCATTGTTCCTGGTACCTTCTGACGTTCCATTGCCTATCTCGAAAAGAGGATCGGTTTGTACCCAATCAAGGGGGTTACCGCCACCAATGTTGTAAATTCCAAGGGCGGTTGAATATTTGCTGGAAGATTTCGTGAAATAACCCATTGCGGTGGTGAACAAACCATTAGATAATGTGCTACAACCCATTGCAGTTGATGTAGCATAAGCGGTTGTGTTATGACCCATTGCTGTTGAATGAGCACCCCTAGCGGCTGCTCCATCACCCATTGCAATTGAACAAAGTCCTGAGGCTAAGGCATTAATTCCCATTGCGCTTGAATTATTTCCAATATTCCCTTGATCCCACTGGTCACCATCAACAAAACCAGCCCGGAATGCTGCTTTATCAGGATACCACATCATCCTTGTTCCTGTGCCGGACACAGGCGGACCACCTGGTGTATCTTTAATATTGCCCACAAAAACCACATTCCCTTCCCCGGTACCCATTCCTTCGGCATGTAGCAGGGCCTCCGGCGTGTGCGTGCCAAGACCCACATTCCCGTTTTTTAAAACGGTGAGGGCATTTTCTGGCGTTTCAAAATCTCCTATGCCAATTTCAAACAGGGGGTCGGTTTCAACCCATAACCCTGGAGTGCCCCCGCCAATATTGTATTTTCCAACCGCCAGGGAAGCCTTGCTTGAAGCCGTGGTGTTGTCTCCCATTGCCGTTGAAGCATTTCCGGAGGCTGTCGTCTTGAATCCCATGGCTGTTGAGACGGAACCTGAGGCCGTTGCCTGGTCTCCCATGGCTGTTGAACCATTCCCTGAAGCCACCGTAAATTCCCCAATGGCTGTTGATCTGTCGCCTGATGCAATGGTGCTGACGCCGGTAGCAAGGGAACCATAGCCTGAAGCCGTGTTTCTCCTGCCCAAAGCAACGGAGAATGGCCCTATGGATTCCATATCCCATTGATTGTCATTCACAGAGCCGGCCCTGAAGGCAGCCTTATCGGGATACCACATCAAACGTGTTCCAGCTCCCGAAATAGGTGGGGGGGCAGGACTTTCCAAATTATATTCACCAACAAAAACTACATTCCCTTTCCCGGTGCCCATTCCTTCGGCATGCAGCAGGGCCAGCGGGCTGTCCGTGCCAAGGCCCAGGTGGCCGTTTTTCAAAATGGTCAGGGCATTGCTTCTCCCGGCATCTGAGGTGCCGTTCCCGATGACAAAGAGGCGGTCGGCCTCCTCCCAGGAGGTGACCCCGGCCGGGGTGTAGAGGGTGTTGAAGGTCCCGCCCGCGGTTTCACCATAGGAGGGCGCCGTGGTGTTCTGCCCCATGGCCAGGGCCCCGACACCCGATGCAGTGGTCTGGAATCCCAGGGCCGTGGCATAGACGCCTGAGGCGGTGGTGGTCGAGCCCAGGGCGGTGGCGTAATTTCCCGAGGCCGTGGTCTGATAGCCCATAGCGGTGGCCGAGGGGGCCGTGGCGTTGGTGTGCGCCCCCATTGCCACCGAGGATGCCCCCGAGGCGGTGGTATACGATCCCATGGCCGTGGAATAACTTCCCGAAGCGTTGGTAAATCCGCCCATGGCGGTTGACCCGCTGCCCAAGGCACTGGTCTCCATGCCCATGGCCGTCGAATAGAACTCCCCGGCCAGGGTGTGGCGCCCGAAAGCTGTGGAGAAACCGCCCGCTGCCACGGCGCTGTCGCCCATGGCCATGGAACATGCCCCTTTCGCCCGGGAATGACTGCCTGCGGCAATGGATTTCGATCCGGAGGCAAAGGTGTTGCTGCCCAGGGCGGTGGAATAATCGGCCGAGGCGGTGGTGCTGAGTCCCATGGCCGTAGAGAATAGCCCGGTGTTTGCAGCATCCCATTGGCTGCCCTGGATGGCTCCGGCCCGAAAGGCCGCCTTGTCGGGATACCACATCAGGCGGGTTCCCGAACCCGATAGCGGGGGATCCCCGGGGCTTGCCGTTTTGAAAGCCCCTTCGAAAACCACGTTGCCCTGCCCGGTGCCGGTGCCATAGGTGTGCAGCAGGGCATCCGGATCGTTGGTGCCGATCCCCACACGGCCCATCCTGCCCAGGGGATCGTTGGGGTTGGTGCTGCCTGTCCACGAGGGGTCGGCTTCCTCGGCATGCAGGGCAAATCCCGCACTCGAAAATTTGGTGCGCGGGCTCATCTCGGCCTCGGCGCCCACTTGAATGCCCAGCCAGCGGTCAGCACTGCTGAAAAGTCCAGGGTCCAGCGGATTGCTTGCACCCAGCCTGACCTGGAACAGGCCATCGGAGATCTGCACCAGTTGCGCCTCCGACCACAAGGCCGTGCCTCCTGTTTCAACATCATACAGGTTAAAGGTCATAGTGATGCTCAGGTTCAGGGGATTGCCCTCCGTGTCGGTCAAATGACCCTGGAAGTCAATGGTTGTTGGCACGCTTGCCGTTTTTTCAGGAGGCATAGCCTGGCTTGCTGCCTGGCTTCCCGTGAAAGGCTGCGCCAGGATGGCCAGGCAATAGACCAAGCCAAGAGACAATAGTAAGATGCGTTTCATTTTCTAATCTTTTTAGGATAAACAAACGTTTAAATCCTTGGCGGGCCTGTAATTCTGAGAATATTCCCAGGTTAGAGAAAAGGGAGAAGAAAAGTGAAGGCCTGCATGGATCCCCAAACCTGAACCAGGGGATGGATTGGATTTTTTTTTTTTAATGCCCGGAAACCAGGTTTCAGGGCTTAAAGAACTTGCCAGCTTTTTGAAAAAAAAACTTGATAAGTTCTAGTCAGCAAGGCGGGGAGGGCGCCCGGTGAGTGCTGGACAAAACAGCCCAAAGAACGGACTGAAAGGGGAGAACGGTTTCTGAAGTTGAAAGTTATAAAAAAAATCGATAGAATAAAATAAATTGTGGTTAAAAATTCAATTTCTTGTCTGAAAAATATTTTTGGTAAGGATTAAGGAAAGAAAATAATTAAGAATTATTGGTCAGGTTTATTTTTTGTGTAAAAAAAAGGATAAATAACGGATCGAAAACAAGGATTCTTTTGTAAACAAAACAAATGTTTAAAAAAAGCCGCCTCAAGGCTTGCTTGGTATTGATTTTATCTCTAATATTGAGGCCCGGAAATTTTTGACCGGGAGGGGAGGACTTTCCCGTTCTTTGAAAGGATTAAAATAGGGCGTTTTGCTTTGCGTTTGGGCTGCAATTTTTGTAAATTTATAGCGAAAAGCTATATAAAAAGATTGTTTTAAAAAACCCAAAGCCATGGAAGAGCGCCTGGTTACCTTAGCAACAGATCATTACACCGCTGCCGAAGTGCTGAAAGCCAAACTGGAGGGTGCCGGCATCGCGTGTTTCCTGAAGCATGTACACCTGATACAGGGTGCAGCCTCCGAAGGGGTGCAAGTGCAGATTCGCGCCTCGCAGGTGGAAAAAGCCCTCAGGCTGATGGCTGAATGGAAAGCTGAACAAGAGGAAACCGAGAAAAAACATTTGCGTTCCATACGACGCATCTTGGTTCCGGTTGACTTTTCTGCTTATTCTGAAAATGCATGTCATTATGCACTGAACCTGGCCGACCGACTGAAGGCCGAAATCAAGATACTCCATGTGTATTATGCCCCAATCGTTGACTTGGTACCCATTACAGATGCCTACAGCATCCAGGTTGACATGGACATCAACCTCCGGGAAATGGAAAGCAACGCCCGAAAGAACCTGCTCGGGTTCGTTGATAACATCCGCAAGGCAGCCCGTGAGAAAGGCTTCGGGGGTGTTAAAATCGGGTATTCCCTCCGGGAAGGAGTTGCCGAAGATCAGATTGCCCAGGTAGCCCGCGATTACAAGCCCGGCATCATTGTCCTGGGAACCAAAGGGAAAGGAGATCAGCAGAGCGATATCATCGGCACCGTAGTAAGTCGCCTGTTTGACCGCACACGCGTACCCGTGCTGGCAATTCCCGAAAATTCCGTATTCAGCGCCACCCCTGACGTCAGAAACATTGTTTATGCCACCGATTTCGACGAATCGGATTATGTGGCTATTCGCCGCCTGATGGGCATTGTGTCAGGCTTTAAGGTGCGCATCTTCTGCGTGCACATGTCCAAAGAAGCCAAAGAAACCTGGGACCAGGTAAAAATGGATGCTTTGAAAGATTATTTCCTGAAAGTGAATCCCGGAATCCGGGTAGAGTGCCATTTGCTGAAAGGGGAGGACCCGGTTACGGATCTTGGTGAATTTACCCGCGAACATAAGGTGGATTTAATTGCCCTGACCAATCGCAAACGTAACCTGTTTGTCAGGCTGTTCAACCCCAGCATTGCCAAAAAATTGCTGCACCAGAGCAACATCCCTCTTCTGGTTTTCCGGGCATGAAGATCGTATTAAAATCCAGGGTGCGGAAAGATTTTAGCATCGTTGCCGACGGCTTCAATGAGGCGCTCTTCCGTTTCTTATTGCCTCCATTTGGGCTGGCCAGCCTGGTGCGCTATGATGGCCAAAAACCGGGGGATATCGTGCATATCCGGTTCCGCCCGCCCCTTTTCAACGATTTTAAGGTGGTTATCCGCGACGTGTGGACAGGGCCCAGGGAATACAGGTTTGTCGACCGCGGTCTTACGATGCCCTTTCGGATGAAATTCTGGCAGCATACCCATCGCGTGGTTTCCCTCGGTGAACATCAAACTGCCCTGGTCGATATGATTGAATATCAGACCCCATGGTGGCTGCTCGACCTGTTGATTTATCCCTTGCTCTTTTTGTTTTTTCTTCCCAGGACCTGGCAATATGCCAGCTATTATAAGCGATTGAACCATCACGATTGAAATATCTTTATTTACCATTATCTTTGATGCTTCAATCAGGCCCAGATGGAATATTTGTGCAGGCATTCCCTTCTTTTTCTTCTTTTCCTGCTGATCTTTGCCTCCTGCAGCCGCAGTCCCGCCGAGAAGGAGGATGGGATGGTTTTTCGCTATAATGAAGCCGCCAACATCACCTCGCTCGACCCGCTCTATGCACGCAACCAGGCCAACATCTGGGCTACCTCACAGCTATTTAACGGCCTGTTGCAACTGGATGAAAACCTGAACATCAAACCTGCCATTGCCAAAAGCTATAGGGTCTCGCCCGACGGGCTGATCTATACCTTTAGCTTGAATGGTGATGTTTTTTTCCACAACAATGTCTGCTTCCCTGAAGGTAAGGGGCGTAAGGTGGTGGCTGCGGATTTTGTTTACAGCTTTTCGCGATTGATGGACCCGCAGTTGAATGCCCCGGGCACGTGGGTGATGAACCCTGTGAAACGCTTGCCTGATGGCAGCCTGGCGGTTGAAGCAACCTCCGACACCACCCTGGTCATTACCCTCAGCCAGCCTTTCCCTGCCTTTGCTGGCTTGCTCACCATGCAATACACGGCCGTGGTGCCCTTTGAAGCCATTGAGTGCTATGGGGAGAATTTCAGGAAAAATCCGGTCGGAACGGGGCCTTTCCGCTTCCAGTACTGGAAAGAAGGGGTGAAGCTGGTGCTGCTGAAAAATGAACATTATTTTGAATATGATGGCGATCAGCGCCTGCCATTCCTCGATGCCGTTGCCATTAGCTTTATCATCGACCGTCAGACAGCTTTCCTCGAATTCATCAAGGGAAACCTCGACTTCCTGAGCAGCGTCGACGCCAGCTATAAGGACGAGATCCTGACCCCCGAAGGCAGGCTGCAGCCCCGCTATGCCGGACGGTATAAAATGATCTCGAAGCCTTTCTTGAATACCGAATACCTGGGTATCCTGGTCGATGAGCAGAGCCTGCCCGCTGACTGGCCCTTGCGTGAGGCAAAAGTCCGCCAGGCCATCAACCTGGGCTTCGACCGCGAGAAGATGATCCGTTACCTGCGAAACAACATCGGCATCCCCGCCCACGCGGGGTTTATCCCGGTGGGGATGCCCGGATTCCCCACCAATGAAGGAGGTTATTCGTATGATCCGGACCGCGCCAGGCAGTTGCTGGCCGAAGCCGGCTTCCCCGGCGGACAGGGCCTGCCGCGACTGACCCTGCATACCAACCAGAATTATCTCGACATCAGCCAGTTCATCCAGCACGAATTGTCGAAGATCGGCATTGCGGTGGCCATCGATGTGATGCCACCGGCCACCCTGCGCGAGATGATGGCCAAAGGCGAGGCCAGGATGTTTCGCGCCTCGTGGATCGCCGACTACCCCGATGCCGAGAACTACCTGGCCCTGTTCTACAGCAAAAATCACGCCCCCGACGGACCCAATTACACCCGCTTCACCGATGCCCGTTTCGACAGGCTTTACGAACAATCCCTTGCCATCACCAGCGATAGTTTAAGGCAAGCCCTTTACAGGGAAATGGACCAGATCCTGATTGAGAAAGCCCCGGTGGTCTTCCTGTTTTATGACCAGAGTGTTCGCTTTGTGCCCGTTTCTATGGAAGGAATGACCAACAACCCCCTGAACCACCTCGACCTGCGAAGGGCCAGATTTCAATAGCAAATTCCGGACAAAGACCTAATTTGGTCGTATCCACTCGAACCTTACACGAGCGTGGTACGAAGAGAGTAGGAGGAAGAGAGGTGAGAGGTGAGAGGTGAGAGATGAGAGGTGAGAGGTGAGAGATGAGAGATGAGCAATAGCAACAGCCAACAGCCAATAGCCAACAGCCAACAGCCAACAGCCTTTCACTGATTTTTCGGAGAAACGATAAAAACGATAAAAACGATAAAAACAGTAAAGTTCTCTTTTCTGAGGATTTCGCTGTTTCGCGCGTTTGAGAAATTGTCAATATTGTCAATATTGTCAATCCTCCAAAATGAGAATTTCTTTTTTCCCAGAGACAGGAGAGGGGGGATTGTCTGGCCTGCTTATTCCTTTTACATTATCGATGAATCTTCAAAATATCCAATTTCAAAAATGGATGATGTCTCAGGTTTACCAACAATCGGGAGGGGTGGCCTAGATTATTCTGCCATACGGTCGCCGCTACGCGGCTGAAATTCAACCCCCCATGCTCCATGCCCCACGCCCTCATCCGTGTAATCCGTTAAAATCCGTGAAATCTTCTTGCTCCAAGCAGATATCTTCAAAATGAGAAGGTGACAATATTGATAATTTTGATAATATTGATAATTTCTCAGCGGGGGAAAAGGGAAGCCGTAGAAAAGAGAAAGTTATCGTTTTTATCGTTTTTATCGTTTCTCTGGTGAAAAAGGGGGATGTCCTTGATTTCAGATCAACGATTAACGATTTTTGATTTGAGATTTTGGACGAACCTGAAACTGGAATTTTGAACCTTGAACTTCCAGCAACCTCCCCCCAACCCCCTCCAAAGGGGGAGTCCCGGTCTGCAACCTTGAACCTATAGCTTCCTCGCTCCCTCGCTGATCACTACATCATAGACCCTGGGTTTCAGGCCGAATTTCTTTTCAAAGTTTCCGGTGGCATCGTCAATGAAGGCATCGTGGGCTGCGGCACTTACCAGGTTGATGGTGCAGCCCCCGAATCCGCCGCCCATCATACGTGCGCCAAGGATGCCCGAGGTTTTTGTTGCCAGGTCGGCCAGGAAGTCGAGCTCTACGCAGCTTACCTCGAATTTGTGGCGCAAACCTTCGTGCGAGCCCGTCATCATTTGCCCGAAAGTGGGCAGGTCATTTTCCTGAAGGGCATCGCAGGCCCTGAGCAGCCTGAGGTTTTCTTCAATGACATACTGGCAGCGCTGAAACACAATGGGTTCCATCAGGCTTTTGCTTTCATTCAGCATTTCAGGGCTGATATCGCGCAGGCTGTTTACTGAAGGGTGTTTCTGCCTGACCACCGCTACGCCTGCTTCGCATTGCTGCCTGCGCACGTTGTATTCCGAAGAGGCCAGGCTGTGTTTAACCATCGTATCGATCAGGACGAGACGATAGCCGGCAGCCTGGGGATCGAAGGGGATGCGTTCAAACTCGAGCGAGCGGCAGTCGAGTTTGATGAGCTGGCCAGCCTGCCCGTGGAGAGAGGCGAACTGGTCCATGATGCCGCAGCGCACCCCCGCATAGTGATGCTCGGCCAACTGACCAATGCGGGCCAGTCCTGCCCGGCTCTTGCCAAGGCCGAACAGGTCATTGAGGGCAAAGGCAAAGACGCTTTCGAGGGCCGCAGAAGAAGAAAGCCCCGCACCAAGGGGGATGTCGCCCCCAAATACACAGTCAAAGCCCTCAGTCTCAGCCCCGGTTTCCTGCAATTCCATCACCACTCCAAGGATGTAATTGGCCCAGTGTGCTTTTTGTTTCTCCTTTGAAGGGAGAAAGGAAACTGTTTCATTGTAATCGACGGAAAAGGCATTGACCTGCTTGCTGCCGTTAGGTCGGATGGCTAAATATATGGCCTTATCGATGGCTCCGGGTAATACAAAGCCTTCGTTGTAGTCTGTATGTTCGCCGATCAGGTTTACACGCCCCGGTGAAGCGTAAACGGAGCCCTGGCCGCCAAAGAGTTCGCTAAATTTATTCTGAATGCTTTTGATCATAGCTTGAATAAAAAAAATGAAACAGTCTGCTGAGCCTGATTGGCAAATTTCAACAATTATCCATTTGGAAAAAAGTCCTTCAGGTTAAATTCTGAAAAATTTAAAAGGGTTGGTAGGAGCAGATTTGACAATAACTTAGAATGATTAAAAATAACTTAATAAAACATTGTAAAACAGGTTAATAAATTAATAATTAATAAAAAAAAGTTCAATAACCGCCGAAAATTTATTAACAAGGGGGAAATTTTCAACTTTTCTGGCGAATTCCTTTTTACATTTGCCACCGTTACTGGTGGCGAATGACCTTTATTCTGGCGAATTTGTTTTCAAATTTTGGGGGCTCAGCCATGACAAGCGGGAATGGAGAACCATATCAAAACTGAATAATAAACCCTATCTAATCACTTAAATTGTAATCAATGTTTAAAGGACATCCAAAAGGACTTTTTGTAGCCTTTTTCTCCAACATGGGAGAACGATTTGGTTTTTATACCATGATGGCGATTCTGGTATTGTTTCTCCAGGCGAAGTACGGGCTCTCGGCACAAGATGCCGGTAACTACTACAGCTGGTTTTACTATGCCATTTATGCCCTGGCGCTGGTTGGTGGTTTACTGGCTGATGCCACAAGCAAGTATAAGACTGTTATTTTCTTCGGACAAATCATCATGTTTGCAGGTTATGCGCTCATCGCCATACCCGGCATGCCCCTGTCAATTGCAGTGGCTGGCTTGTTCGTCATTGCTTTCGGTAACGGTCTTTTCAAGGGTAACTTGCAAGCTGTTGTCGGACAGTTGTATGACGATCCCAAGTACAATGGGATACGCGACACGGCATTTATGATCTTCTACATGGGGATCAACATCGGGGCTTTCTTTGCTCCTTTCGTTGCACAGGGGGTCAGGAATTGGTTCCTGAAGACCCAGGGTTTCCTCCACGATGGAAGCTTACCAGCCATGTGTCACGCCTTTCTGGATGGCAGGATGACGGATGCTGGTTCAATAGCTAACTTTGAGCTCCTGGCTTCAAAGGTTTCCTCATCTGTTGTAACGGGCTCAGATCAGCTTTCGCTTTTTGCAAACAACTACCTTGATGCCTTCGGAAAAGGCTATAACTATGCTTTCGGTATTGCGGCAATAGCAATGCTTGTTTCGCTGGCCGTTTACGTGATCTTCAACAAACACCTTCCCAATAAGGAAAAAGTGGTGAAGGCAGACACGGGGACACGGGTATCATTCTTTAATGCCAAGAACATCAAAACCATTGTTGTATCGTTGGGTCTGTGGGCTATTACAGCTTTGCTGCTTTATCTGGTGATGAAGGACTTCCTGTTCGGAATGGCTATAGGCCTCTTCATTGGGTTCATTGCCATGATCATCCAGATGTCAAGCAAGGAGGAATTACCCAAAACCATGTCGCTGATCCTCGTCTTTATCGTCGTAGTGTTTTTCTGGATGTCATTCCATCAAAACGGATTGACCCTCACTTATTTTGCCCGCGACTATACGGTGAAGGAGGTTGGTGCTTTCACCAACATTTTCTTTAAACTCGAATCTATGCTTTCATTCCTGGGTGCTGCAGCCGGTCTTTATTTGCTGATTGCAGGCAAGGGAGTGAGGAATAAGGTTATTGGTTCTGTAATGCTGGCAGGCCTGGGTTACCTTACCTATTCCTTCGTAAAAGGATTTGGTCCCCTGAACCCCATTTCACCCGAGATATTCCAGTCATTCAACCCGCTCTTTATCGTGGTGCTGACATTCCCTGTCATGGGCTTTTTTGCCTACCTCCGCAAAAAGAATGCTGAGCCCTCAACGCCCAAGAAGATAGGCATAGGAATGATCATTGCTGCCATCGGCTTTGTGATTATTCTGGTAGGCTCACAAGGACTTATTGCTCCGAGTGAAGTGGAAGCACAAAACCTTACTGAATGGGGCAGGATATCACCCTACTGGCTAATAAGCACCTACCTGACACTCACCGTGGCAGAGCTCTTCCTCAGTCCTATGGGTCTTTCCTTTGTATCAAAGGTAGCCCCCAGCAGATTCCAGGGATTGATGCAGGGTGGCTGGCTCCTGGCTACAGCTACTGGTAACAAGCTCCTGTTTGTAGGTAGCTACTTCTGGGAAAGAATTGAGTTATGGCAAATATGGCTCATCTTCGTGGTTTGCTGTATCGCTTCCGCTGCATTCATTTTCTCTATTATGAGGCGACTGGAGAGAGCCACCAATTAATCTTTCTGCAGGCCCGAATTAAATTAACCTGCGCACCGGTTGATTTCCTTAATAAAGGGATTCCGGGTGCGCAGGTTTATTTTTTTATGCTCTCCCCAAGCCGTTAAGGAGCTTACAAGATCAAGGGTATAATATTTATTTTAAATATAATGACTTGATAAATAATGATTTAAGTTCTCCGAAAAATGAAATGAGAGGATTTATCCCGAAGGCTTTTGATGAATTGCTGATTTAATTCAAATTCCTTTTTATTTTTGCCCCCATAAATAATTGTTAACGATAGAAAAACCAATCAAGCAATGAGCGAAACACCTGAGAAGAAAAAAGGAGGTTTTAAATCCTTTCCAAAGAATTTCTGGACGGTCATCGTTATGGAATTTTTTGAGCGGGGATCGTATTACGGGGTCATGTCTGTGCTCTCGGTATACCTGGTATTGTCGACAGCAGAAGGGGGCCTTGGCTTTTCAAAAGCCAGTGTAGGCGTCATAAAAAGCACCATTACGCCGCTTTTATATTTGCTGCCCATCCTGGCCGGCGGGCTGGCAGACCGTTTTGGTTATCGCCGCACCCTGTTCTTTGCCTTTGCGATGCTGAGTGCAGGATATTTCTTTACCAGTTTGTCCACATCCTATTCGCTGGTATTCCTGAGCCTTATCGTAATGGCCATTGGGGCCGGTTTTTTCAAACCGATCATTTCGGGCACCATTGCCAGGGTGACCGACGAGAGCAATTCAGGCCTGGGCTTTGGCATCTTTTACTGGTCCATCAACCTGGGGGCATTTCTCTTTCCCCTCTTATTGGTGCCATTTTTAAAGGGCCTGGGATGGCATTATATCTTTATCATGGCGGCTGTAGGAACTGGCTCAATGCTGTTGCTCAACCTGCTGATATACAAAGAGCCCCCACGTCCTGAGAATGCCAAGTCGCTTTCCGATACGCTGAAAGGTATCGTTCTGGTGTTAAAGGATTACCGGTTTGTTTCAATGATAGTGATCTACAGCGGTTTCTGGATCCTCTATTTCCAGATGTTTGACACGGTGCTATGGTACCTGAAGGAGTATATGGATATGACGCCTGTGAACCAGGCTGTCAACCGCTTCCTTGGAATATTTACTGAAAATCCGGACTGGAAATTTGATGCAGAGCACGTGACAGTTATAAACGCGGGTGCGATCATCGTGCTGCAGCTGCTGGTTTCAACGCTTGTCAGGAAAACCCCTGCCTTGCCAACCATGATCGTGGGAATTACGCTGGGCACAATTGGTATGGCTATCCTGGCTATTTCAACCTACAGTTGGGTATTTATCGCAGGCATCCTGATCTTCTCCATTGGTGAGATGACCGCTCACCCGAAATTTATATCCTATGTGGGTTTGATCGCTCCTCCCGATAAGAAAGCCCTTTACCTGGGCTATTCATTCCTGTATGGCGTGATTGGCAGCGGCATCGGTGGTATCCTGGGAGCTACCCTTTATGTGCATTTTGTCGATAACATGCAAAGGCCCAGCCTGCTGTGGATCGTTTTCAGTCTGATAGGCGTGGCCACCATTATTGGCTTGCTGCTATACAACCGATTCCTGGCACCAAAAAAGGCTGACAGCCAGGTACTGTAAGATTTTATCCTTTGTTAAGGACTTCCTGATTAGGACAGATGCTTTTGCATTTGCTTGATCAGGAAGTCTTTTTGTTTGATGCCCACAAAGCGTTCCACTTCCTTCCCGTTCTTAAACAGGATCAGTGATGGGATATTCCTGATGGCATATTTTGATGATATGGATTTGAAATGGTCGACATTGAGCTTGGCAACGGTGGCTTTCCCCTGCATGCTTTCAGCCACATCGTTGAGCACAGGCCCCATCACCTTACAGGGCATACACCAATCGGCCCAGAAATCCACCAATACCAGCCCACCATTAATTTTCTGCTGAAAGTTTCGATCGGTGAGGGTAAGGATTTGATCACTCTGCGGGGTGGCTGCCAGCTTCTTCATTCTTTGTGCAGAATAGAAAACATAGGCTGCAAAGAGAACAACCAGGGCAAGGACGATAATCAGGGCAGTGGACATAGGGGAAGGATATTTTATTTTAATGAATGGAGGTTAAAAGGTGAATTTATTCAGGTTTTTCTATGATCCGGATGTCAAAACTCAGTTCAAGGATTTGTTTGAACATGTGTGAAACGCCACAATAGCGTTCCTGGGAAAGTTCCACGGCTTTTTTTAATTTTTCAATATCCAGGTTATCACCTCCAAATTCATAGGTAATGTGCATGGAGGTGTAATGTTTGGGGTGCTCTTCGGTTAAGTTTCCATCTAACCGGATATTGAAATGGGTGGGTTCGTGGCGCATCTTGCGCAGGATGGAAATAACATCCATACCTGTACAGCCTGCCAGAGAGGTCAGTAAAAGTTCTTTGGGACGCACGCCGCTATTTTGGCCCCCGACTTCAGCCATGGCATCCAGGATCACGTGATGGCCGTTAACTTCTGAATCAAATTGCAGATTCCCTTTCCAGGCGGTTTCAACTGTATGTTTCATTATAAGTTCCTTTATTTGAATTTTTGTGATGCAAAGGTATGGTTAATTTAGGGGATGATATGCCTGTCAGGGGTGTATCATGCCGGCATAAGGTTTGAGATGGCACAGGTTTTTTATTGATTTAGTTCTACCTTTGCAGGGATTTTTTGAAGGAAACCTTTATGAAAACCTATACCACCCCTGAAGACTGCACCCTCCCTGGGCTTGATGCGCCCTGTTTTCGTGACCTTTTGCCTGAGGAGGTGAGCCTGGCCCGTGAGAGTAAGACCATGGTGGTATTTCACAAGGGAGAGACCCTGGCCAAACAGGGTGCCTTTGCTTCCACGGTATTGTTTATCATCGATGGCATTGGAAAACGTTATGTTGAGGGGGATGCCCAGCGCAATTATAACATCAGTTTAGTGAAAAGCGGTGAGTTCCTGGGCCTTTCGGCCGCCTTTGGCTCCAGCACCTATCCCTATTCAGTGGTCGCCCTGAACGAGGTGACCGCCTGCCTCATTGAAAAGGAAGCAGTGGCCAGCCTGGCTAAGATGAATGGGGCTTTTGCTCACAGTATCATCAGTCGCTACTGCCAGAGCAGCACCATGCTTTATTCGGCCATCAGCAAGCTGACCAATAAGCAGATGAACGGTCGCATGGCTGATGCCCTGCTGTACCTGGATGCAACCCAACAGGAAGGACAGCCGGTGTTTGTTAACCTCAGCCGTAAAGACCTTTCCGATTTTGCAGGTGTCTCCACCGAAAGTGCCATCAAATTGCTCAAGAACTTTGAAAAGGAAGGCCTGATAAGACTGGAAGAAAAAGATGTCATATTGTTGAACAGGAAGGCTTTGGAAGAGATCAGCCGCAGGGGCTGAAAGGATTGTCTTTATTAGGAAAATTCTATTAATTGACATATTTTCAGGTGTTTTGTAAAAGGGAGTCATTAAAAGCTTACCTTTGCACCCTTATTAACCCGTGATTTCAGTTAAGCGTTTTTGAGACAGATGTCCTTCTGTCACCGGGAAGTCCCCGGCCGGGAAAACAGATCCGCTTTACCCGGAAACACCCAATACCATTTTATTAGTGAATACATTTGAGAATTTGAACCTGACCCCAGGGATCCTTCATGCTATACAGGACCTGGGATTTGAAAACCCTATGCCCGTGCAGGAGGAAGTCATTCCCCTGATGCTGGAGCAACAGAATGACATTATTGCCCTTGCCCAGACCGGAACAGGTAAAACCGCTGCTTTTGGTCTGCCGCTGGTGCAGATGACTGACATTTCCTTTAAGGAGCCGCAGGCCCTTGTGCTTTGTCCTACCCGTGAGCTGTGCATTCAGATCACGGCCGACTTACAGAGTTATGCCGTACATACCCCCGGATTGAACATCCTGGCCGTTTATGGAGGCTCAAGCATCGAGAATCAGTTGCGTGCCCTGAAAAAGGGTGTGCACATCATCGTGGCCACCCCGGGCCGGCTATGGGACCTGATGGGCCGCAAAGCCGTAAAACTCCATTCAGTGAGCAATGTGGTGCTGGATGAAGCCGATGAGATGCTCAACATGGGCTTTGAAGAAAGCATTGCTGAGATCCTCGAGCAGGTGCCTGCTGAGCGCCGTACACTGCTTTTCTCGGCCACCATGCCCAAAGAAGTAGCCAATATTGCCCGCAAATACATGCAAATCCCTGTTGAGGTTACCATTGGTACCCGCAACGCCGGTTCCGGCAATGTATCGCATATTGCCTATTCCGTTCATGGCCGCGACAAATACCAAGCCCTGAAGCGTATTGCCGATGCTGAGCCCGGCATCTATGGGATTGTTTTCTGTCGCACCCGTCGCGATACCCACGAAATAGCCTCCAAGCTGATTGCCGATGGCTATAATGCCGATGCGCTGCATGGCGACCTTTCGCAGGCACAGCGTGACAGCGTAATGAATAAATTCCGCCAGCGCAGCATTCAGTTGCTGGTAGCCACAGATGTGGCCGCCCGTGGACTGGATGTGGACGACTTAACCCATATCGTTAATTTTGACCTTCCGGATGACATAGAAGCCTATACACACCGCAGCGGCCGCACCGGCCGGGCGCACAAGAAAGGCATCTCCATCGCCCTGGTCTCCCCGCGCGAAAGGACTCAGCTGGCACAAATCCAGCGTAAGATGAAGGTGAACTTCAGCATGGAATCCGTTCCGACAGGAAGTGAGATCTGCTCAAACCAGATGATGCACTGGGTGAAAAAGCTGGAAACTGTTTCGGCTCCTCACCATCAGTTGCGAAAAATGGTTCCGGGAGTATATGATGCCCTTGAGCAACTGGATAAGGACGAACTGATCCGCAGGGTCGCTGGCCTTGAATTCGAAAAAATGCTCAGCGAATACAGCTCTTCACAAGACCTGACTGCTCCGGAAAAGGACACGACCCGCAGCAATGGGCGCGAAAAATATCGTAACCGTGCCCTGCTGGAAGACAATGAAGGCTACACCCGCCTGTTTATCAACCTCGGCAAACTCGATGGATTGTATCCTAAAGAATTGATAGGCCTGGTAAACGATAGCACCCGTGGCGAAAGGATCAACCTGGGCCGTATTGACCTGATGCGCGAATTTTCATTCTTTGAAGTGGAAAGCCAGCAGGTGAAAAGCCTGATGAAATCAATCAAGAACTCCACCTTCCGCAATCGCCGGGTGGATGTTACAATTGCCCGCCCTGATGGGCAAGCCCAGGACAGTGAAATGGAGAAACCTTCATTTCGCAAAAAGAAGATCATGAGGGCCAGATAAGAGGAATGAGGTCAGGTTTGATCCCCAAGGGGTCAAACCCTGATCTTCAGCCCATCATAAGCCAGGTGGATATGCGCTGGCAATTCTTTTTCAATGTCTTTGTGTAAGCCCATTTGATGGCTGATGTGGGTGAGGTAGCCTCTTTGGGGAGCCAACTCCTGAAGGATGGCAATGGCCTCTTCCAGGTTAAAGTGCGAGATGTGCTTTTCTTTTCTTAAAGCATTGATAATAACAAATCTGGAACCCCTCATCTTATCCAGCTCTTCGGGTGCAATAGCATTGGCATCAGTCAGATAGGAAAAATCCCCTATCCTGAAACCAAGGACGGGCATTTTAAAGTGCAAGGCCTTTATGGGAATGACTTTTAGGTCATGAATAAAGAAGGGCTGGCTGTCGATGGGGTGGAGGTTGATTTGCGGAACCCCCGGATATTTGTCTTCCTCAAAGGCATACGAAAATTCCTTTTCCACGACCCGCAATACCTGGTGACTGGCATAAACATCCATGGGTTTTTTCTGAACCCAGTTGAATGCCCTTACATCATCCAGCCCACCGATATGGTCTTTGTGGCTGTGGGTAATGACGACCCCATCCAGCTTTTCCACATTTTCACGTAACATTTGCTGGCGGAAATCTGGTCCTGCATCTATTACAAAACAGCTTTCTCCTTTCTTTAGAAGCACAGAAGTCCTCAGGCGTTTATCCTTAGTGTCCATGCTTTTACAAACGGGGCAATTGCAGGCCACCACGGGTACGCCTTGTGAAGTGCCTGTGCCCAATACCGTTATTTCCATTGCTTATGGATATTTTGTAAAACAAAGATAAGGTTTTTCAATACCCTTGGGGCTTGCTTTTTGTCTGCAGAAAGATTGCCTGCTCGGGCTTTTTTCGTAAATTGCGCGCCGAAATAATACAAGCTATGGAGAAACTTTTCAAGAAAATTAAACCTGAAGCCATTGAGGACAATCTGTTCAAATTGATTGGTTCCGACTGGATGCTGGTCTGTGCCGGGAAGCCTGAAAACTATAATATGATGACCGCAAGCTGGGGATTCGCCGGGGTTTTGTGGCGGAAATCCGTGGCAGTGGCCTTTATCAGGCCCAACCGTTACACCTTTGAATATGCTGAAAACAACGCTTTTTATACCCTGAGCTTTTTTGAGGAAGAACATCGTGAGCTATTGAACCTTTGCGGGACAGTTTCTGGCCGCGATATGAACAAAATGGCCATCGAAGGGCTCACGCCCATAACAACGCCCCTGGGGAATGTTAGCTTTGAGGAAGCGAAACTGGTGCTTGAATGCCGGAAGTTATACTACGACGACATCAAGCCGGAGCTTTTCCAGGCCTTTGAACTGGAAAAGATTTACCCAAAAAAGGACTATCACCGCTTTTATATTGGTGAGATCGTAAACGTCTGGAAAAAGTAACGCGCTGAACAATAAGTCTCCTGGCTTTTTGAGACTTCATGTTTTTTTTGAAGCAAATACTTCATACTTTTGATGACTATTTTTGCCACAAGGCTGTTCCCTGTTGCACTTAACACCTTTCTCTCCTTTGGGTATGGGAATATTTAAGAAAATACAAAAAAGCATCCGAAGCTATTTTTTTGGCCGGGAATTAAAGAAGGTATCCCGGAAGAAGAAAGTGGTTGGCTTTGATGCTACCCGAAAGATCGGTATTCTTTACGATTGCAGCCAGGAAAAACATTACAGGGAAGTGGTCAGGCTGGTAAAAGACCTTGAGCAGCAAGGGAAAACAGTACATGCCCTGGGCTTTGTGAGGGAGAATAAAATGCCCGAATATACCATGGCCCAGCTTAACCTTTCCTTTTGTCATTCAAGTGACTTCTCCTGGAGGTTAAAACTCAAAAGCCCCCAGTTGCAAAACTTCATCCACTCAAAATTTGATTTGCTGATTGACTTGAGCCCTGAAGATTTATTCCTGATGAAATTCATCATGGGGCTTTCTGATGCGACCTACAAAGCCGGACCTTATCATGAGGAATACCTGGAAGTGTACGACCTGATGATCAGCGAAAAACCTTTAGCAAGTATTAAGGAATTAATTGAACACATGTTGCATTATTTGAAAATTATTAAACCAGCCCAAAATGGACAATAAACTCCGCGGAACCGGAACCGCCATTGTTACCCCTTTTCACAAGGAAGGGACCATTGATTTTAAAGCTTTCGAAGGGCTGATTGAATACCAGATCAAAAACGGCATCAATTATTTGGTATTTATGGGGACGACAGGCGAATCGGTGACCCTGAACCATGATGAGCGCAATGCTGTCATCAATATGGCTGTGGAGATCGTTAATGGAAGGGTCCCAGTGGTGATTGGCATGGGCGGCAATAATACCCAGGAAATTGTTAATACCATAAAGAAAACGGATTTTGATGGGATCGACGCCATTCTTTCCGTGAGCCCCTATTATAACAAACCCCAGCAAAAGGGTATTTTTCTGCATTATAAAACCATTGCAAGCGTAAGCCACGTTCCTGTTATCGTTTACAATGTTCCTTCCCGCACCGGCTCCAACATTACTGCTGATACGACCCTTCGCCTGGCACATGAGGTACCAAACATTATTGCCGTGAAGGAAGCTTCGCGCGACCTGGTGCAATGTGCCAGGATCATAAAGGACAAACCAAAAGACTTTTTGGTCATTTCAGGAGATGATGTGGCGGCTTTACCTTTTATGTCACTGGGTGGCGATG
This sequence comes from Bacteroides sp., assembly GCA_036351255.1. Lineage (NCBI taxonomy): Bacteria > Pseudomonadati > Bacteroidota > Bacteroidia > Bacteroidales > Bacteroidaceae > Bacteroides > Bacteroides sp. The sequence continues at coordinate 72,393 of JAZBOS010000079.1, read as the reverse complement.
GGGTCATTTCGGTCATAGCCAATGCCTTGCCTGCCGAGTTCTCCGCCATGGTTAATCTTTGCCTGAACAATGAATTTGAAAAGGCCCGCGAGATCAGCTTTAAGCTTATGGATATTATCGATAGTATTTATGCCGAGGGAAGTCCTTCAGGGGTTAAGGCGCTTCTCGAAGTACAGGGCTATTGCAAAAATGTGGTCAGGCTGCCTCTGGTGAAAGTTAGCAAAGCGCTTCAAAACCATATGGCCCAGCTTTTGGAAAAATTTTAAGGATTTATACTTTTCTTACCAGTTAACCTAATTCTCATTCTTTAATTCTAAGTTTTGAAAAAGTTTTCATTGGTTACCGTGCTGTTTTTTCTTGGTTTTGGCCTGATGGCCCAGCTCCCTGAAGAAAAAACAGCCCAGGATTTTCTTTTGCAAAAAGGGGAAGTCTATTTCTCCTTCACCATCCCTGAAGGGAAAGTGTTCGCCGAGGTCTTTAACCTGGTTAGTGTCGACAACCTTCGCGACAATACCGTTTATGCTTATGCCAATGCCATTGAGTTTGAACAGTTCCTGGCCTTGAACCTTGATTACCAGGTTTTGCCGCATCCCGGCGATGCAAAGGTGGACCTGAATATGAGAACCTGGGAGGAGATCCAGGCCAAAGACCTGGTCGACACCTGGGATTTCTCTCCTACCTATGAGGCCTACTTGAGCCTTATGAATTCATTCCAGGCTGACTTCCCCGAGCTATGCGAGATCCACAACATTGGGACCACGGTGGACGGGAGAAGCCTGTTATTTGCCAAAATCTCAGCCAATGTGAGCCAGCGCGAGAATGAACCGCGGTTTATGTATACCTCCACCATTCACGGCGACGAAACCACCGGTTTCATTATGATGCTAAGGCTGATCCATTATTTGCTTAATAATTACGCTTCCAACGACGATATAGCTTATCTCCTCAACAATATGGAGATCTGGATATGCCCCAATGAAAATCCCGATGGGACCTATACCAACAACAACAGCTCAGTAAGCGGGGCCACCCGCTACAATGCCAATGGATATGACCTGAACCGGAATTATCCCAACCCCATATCCAGCACTGGTCCTATTCAGCCCGAAACCCAGGCGATGACGGCCTTTGTCGATACGATGGGCTTTGTCATGTCTGCCAACAACCACGGGGGCATTGAACTGGTAAACTTTCCCTTTGACACCTGGACCAGCGGCAATCCAGCCAATCGCCATGCCGACCATGAATGGTGGTTTATGGTATCCCGCGAATTTGCTGATACTGCACAATATTTTAGTCCCTCAGGGTATATGACTGCCGAGGACAATGGTGTAACCCATGGTGGCGACTGGTACGTGGCCTATGGAACCCGGCAGGACTATTTAACCTATTATGCCCATGGCCGTGAGGTAACCCTGGAAATCAGTGACACCAAACTCCTGCCTGCAGCCCAGCTCCCTGCCCACTGGGACTATTTACACCGTTCATACCTGAACTATATGCGCCAGGCGCTTTATGGCATCAGGGGCACCGTAAAAGATGCTGAAACCGGTGAACCCCTTGAAGCCCAAATTGAAGTGTTGAACCACGATAAAAACAACTCAGAAGTATTTACCTCCCTGCCCACCGGCAACTTCCACAGGCCCATCCTGGCAGGCACCTATGACCTGAAAGTGACTGCTGACGGCTATCCTCCTTTGGAAATCAGCAGTGTCCAGGTTCAGAACTACCAAACCGTAGTGCTCGACATTGAACTGGGCGGCTCCATCTATGCCGACTTTACCGCCGAACCCATGGCCATCCCCCAGGGAGGCTATGTTGACTTTGCGGATAACTCCCTGGGTGACCTGATCTCCTGGGAATGGACCTTTGAGGGGGGCGAACCGGCACAATCTGATCAGCAAAACCCGAAGAATATTATTTTTGCTGAGGCCGGCTCATACACGGTAAGCCTTACGGTGAGCGACGGCGAAGATACCGATACCCGCAACAAGCAGGGCTTCATCAATGTCCTGCCCGTTTCCCAGGGCCAGAACCACAATATGAGCAATGCCACCGTGGCTACCTGCGGAGGTAACTTTTACGATCCGGGCGGTCCCACAGGGCAGTACAGCAACAACCAGGATTATACGATGGCTTTTGTGCCGGCTACCCAAGGTGACAGGCTTAAGTTCACCTTCTCGCAATTCGCCCTGGAATCACACAGCAGCTGCAACTACGACTGGCTGAAGATCTTTGATGGCCCCAATACTGATGCCCCGCTGATTGGCACCTATTGTGGCACCAACTCACCGGGCGTTGTAACCAGTTCGCATGCCACCGGGGCGCTCACCTTTCAGTTCCATTCCGACTTTAGTCAGACTGAACCCGGTTGGGCTGCAGCCATCAGTTGCGAACCATACAGCCGCAGGCTTTTTGTTGACATAACGGGGGAAGGCGATTTCGACCTTAGCGGCACCCCGCTCAGTGGAACCAACCCATATGTATTCGCCTTCGGGCAAGAGATCACCATTCAGGCCCTACCTGCCTCAAACGCAAATTTTGTTGAATGGATCATTGATGGAGAAAGCATTACCCTGGAAACCATCCAGCTTGAGATGATTGAGAACATCCGTGCTGAGCTGGTCTTTGCCCCGCTCGATGGGCCTGTTGCCGTTTTTGATCCCCTTTCCCTGACTTTTGGCCCCACGCCACTGGGAGCCGAAGATGAACAGGAACTGACCATTTCGAATACAGGCAACCAATTGCTGACAGTAAATTTTGAAGGGTTTACAGGTGATCCTGTGTTTTTCCTTGACATCCCCACACGCAGTGCCTACGAGATTGCGCCCGGGGCGTCCCAGGTGGTGCCCCTTTATTTCATCTCAGAGGAGGAAGGGGATTTTACTGGCCAGGCTAATTTCAGCACCAATGACCCCAACCTGACGGAAGTAAGCATCTCCCTTGCAGGGAATGCTATCCTTGAAGCAGCCGTCCTGCTCCCCATCACAAGCAGTTTGAACTTCGGGCAGGTGCTGCTCGGGGAGTCGGCTACCCTGAGCCTGAATATGAAAAATAATGGCAATGCAGCCCTCGAGATCACGGGCCTCAGCTTTACTGACAATGTTTTCTCCACCTCAGAAACCTTCCCGCTGACCCTTGAAGCAGGGGCGGACTTTGCCCTTGATATTGTCTTTACACCTTCGGCAGTTGGCACTTCCGAGGCCACATTGGGCTTTGTCTCCAATGCCCTCAACAATGATGATGTGCTGATCCCGCTCATCGGCTCGGGCTATTCCAACGTCTCCACCGGTGACCTCCAGGCAGAAGGCTTCAGTGCGCGCCTGTATCCCAATCCTGTCAGGGAACATACCCTGCTCGAGATAAACCTAATTGCCGCCGGCAGGGTGAGTGTTGAGCTTTTCGACCTTTCCGGCGCCCGGATTGATGTCCTGTATGAGGGAATGCTTGAAGCAGGCACCAGCCATATTGAACTGCCCGCCCTGAATTCGCGCATGCAGCAGGGTGTTTTCCTCATCCGGGTTTCCCACCCGAATGGAATCAGGACCATCAGGCTGATAAATTTAGGCTGATCGTTTTCATGAATGAATGGAAACAATTTATCAAGCGGCTGGAATAAGTTTTCCGGCCGCTTGTTTTATTACAGGCTGTTCATTGCCCAAACATTTGTCAGACAACCATTCCAGCAGTTTTCTGTAGCCTTTCCCGAGCCATTTTCGATTCATCTTTTCGTTCCCTTCAGTGATCCTCTCCCGAAAATCAAAATGAAATCCGGGCGCTTACAGGGCCATACCTGGTTCGAAGTTTAACCGGAGTTTAACCGGTGTTTAACCAATTTAAAACGGTTAAACTCCGTATTAACTACGGTTTAAATATGAGCCAGGTACGAGGAATGTATGAAACGAGATCAGCCCTGAGAGACATCAGCTTCCTTACGTTGAGAAAAAAATACCTGGCTGGGAAAAGCACAGAGCATTTTTTTCCTTGTGTTCCCCTGATTTTTCTGGGAAGGGAAAAAAATAAGGCTGCCCTGAAAATATAAGGCAGCCTCTGAGAATTTTATTAGATGTAATTACCAGGCAGTCTTAATCGTCTTTTTTAATCAGCAGCCAGGTGTCTGCATAATCGGGGAATTCTTCGCGGATTTGCAGCACCCTTGAACGGGCATTGTCTTCACTGAGGAAAGAATTTACCGATGCGCGGTGAAAGCCGGTTTCTGAAAGCAGGATGGAAGGGCTGAATCCAAGTTCACGAAGGGTTTCAGAGAAACGATCGGCGTTTTCCCTGCTTTGGAAACTGCCCATGATCACAAAAAAGGTGTTGTTCTGCTGGCTGACGCGGTCGGCTTCCCGGGTAAAGGTGAAGCGCTCTTCCCTTACGGGGATATCAGGTTCAGCACGTTCGGTGACAGGCAGCATCCGCTTCGACTTGCATGAGGTGGCGCCGATGACCAGGGCCAGCAGTATGAAAAGGGTGGTTTTCTTCATGTTCTTCTTTTTTATTAAAAAATTATGCGTTTATTACCACAAAAACCATTCCTTCATTACTGAAAGAAAGGCCAGCTGATTAATTTTTTTTCAGGTTTTTCAGCTGGGCTTCAATCACACTGATGCGTGCCAGGGCATCGGCCTTTTTCTGTCGTTCAACGGCCACCACCTGTTCGGGGGCGCCGCTTACAAAGCGTTCGTTTGAGAGTTTTTTCTCTACCGTGGCAAGGAAGCCCTGCTGGTATTTCAGGTCGGCTTCCAGTTTTTCAATCTCTGCTTCGATGTCCACGTTTTGCGAAAGCGGGATATAAAACTCGGTACTTTTCAGGATCAGGGTGAATACATCCTCGGGCTTCTCTTCCGTATAGGCCAGTTTGCTTAAGTTACAAAGCTTCATCACGGTACTGTCGAAAGTGGTGTCGGGCTGTTCGTCGTGGTTCTTTTTGATGTAAAGCTCCAGGGCTTCCTTGTTGGGGATGTTTTTCTCCTGGCGGAAGTTGCGGATGGCCATAATGACCTCTTCGGCAAAGTCAAAACCGGCAAGGATCTCTTTCTTAAAGTGCCCGCCTTTAGGGAAAGCTGCAATCACGATGCTTTTGGGATCGCTGTCCTTGCGCAGGCGCTGGTAAATCTCTTCGCTGATGAAGGGCATATAGGGATGCAGCAGGCGCAGCAGCTCATCGAAGAATACAATGGTCGCTTCGTAGGTCTTCGCGTCAATGGGTTTCTGGTAAGCAGGCTTGACCATCTCAAGGTACCACGAGCAGAAATCGTCCCAGATCAGTTTGTAGATGCTCAGCAGGGCATCTGCAATGCGGAACTTGTTCAGGTGGTCGTTGATAGTTTTGATATGTTTGTTCACGTTGGCGTGGAACCATTTGATGGCCACCCTGGCTGTTTCGGGCTGGGGGATATTGGGGTCAATCTCCCAGCTTTGGGTCAGGCGGAAGGCATTCCAGATCTTGTTTGAGAAGTTGCGTCCCTGTTCGCACAAGGCCTCATCGAAAAGCAGGTCATTGCCGGCGGGGGAGGAGAACAGCATCCCAACGCGGACGCCATCGGCGCCGTAGTGTTCCATCAGCTCGATGGGGTCAGGCGAGTTACCCAGTGATTTCGACATCTTGCGCCCAAGCTTGTCGCGTACGATTCCCGTCAGGTAAACATTCTTAAAGGGAATATCCTGGCGGTATTCCAGACCTGCCATGATCATCCGTGCCACCCAGAAAAAGAGGATCTCGGGAGCGGTGACCAGGTCGTTGGTGGGGTAGTAGTATTTGATATCGGGATTGTCAGGGTGGTTGATGCCATCGAAAACCGAAATGGGCCAGAGCCAGGAGCTGAACCAGGTGTCCAGAACATCTTCATCCTGCCTCAGATCAGCGGCCTGTAAGTTGAGATCATGCTCCCTGCGGGCCTTTTCGAGGGCTTCTTCCGCATTGTGGGCTACCACGATCTTGCCATCAGGCAAATACCAGGCGGGGATCCTGTGGCCCCACCAGAGTTGCCGGCTGATGCACCAGTCGCGGACATTCTCCATCCAGTGCCTGTAGATGTTCTTGAACTTGGCGGGATGGAAATGGATGGTGTCGTTCATCACCACCTCCAGTGCCGGCTTGGCCATCTCTTCCATCTTCAGGAACCACTGCAGCGAAAGCTTGGGTTCGATCACCTCATCGGTACGCTCTGAAAAGCCTACGTTGTTAGTGATGTTCTCAACCTTTACCAGGTGGCCCCGGGCTTCCAGTTCCCTGGCAATCTTTTCCTTCACCACAAAACGGTCTTCGCCAATGTAGATCTCGGCGCTTTCGTTGAGGGTGCCGTTGGGATTGAAAATATCAATGCTGGGCAGGTTGTGCTTGATGCCCAGGTTGTAGTCGTTGATGTCGTGGGCGGGGGTCACCTTGAGGGCGCCAGTGCCGAATTCACGATCCACGTATTCATCAAAGATGAAGGGAATGGAGCGGTTGATGAGGGGCACCAGTGCACGCTTGCCTTTCAGGTGCTGGTAGCGGGGGTCTTCAGGGTGGACGCAGATGCCCGTATCGCCCAGGATGGTCTCGGGGCGGGTGGTGGCAATCGTCACGTATTCATCCTCGGTGCCTTCAATACGATAGCGCAGGAAATAGAACTTCGACTGCAGCTCCTTGTAGATCACCTCCTCATCCGAGAGGGCGGTCAGGGCCTTGGGGTCCCAGTTGACCATCCGGACGCCGCGATAGATCAGGCCCTTGTTGTACAGATCGACAAAAACCCGGATGACAGATTCAGAAAGCTTTTCATCCATTGTAAATGCCGTACGGTCCCAGTCGCAGGAGGCCCCCAGTTTCTTGAGCTGTTCGAGGATGATGCCCCCGTGCTTTTCCTTCCATTCCCAGGCGTGCTTCAGGAAGTCTTCTCGGCTAAGGTCTTGTTTATTTATGCCTTCTTCCCTGAGCTTGGCCACCACCTTGGCTTCGGTGGCGATGGAGGCGTGATCGGTGCCGGGCAGCCAGCAGGCGTTGAAGCCCTGCATCCGCGCGCGGCGAACCAGGATGTCCTGTATGGTATTGTTGAGCATATGGCCCATATGAAGCACTCCCGTAACATTGGGCGGGGGGATCACAATGGTGAAGGGCTCACGCTCATCGGGAACCGACTTGAAATAGCCCTGCTCGAGCCACCATGCATACCACTTGTCCTCAGCCCCTTTGGGCGAATATTGCTTGGGAATTTCCATATTGTCCGGGATTCTTTCGATTATTTGCAAAAAAACCTTGCAAAGGTAACAAAAAATGGGGTGAGAATGGGTGGGAGGCGTGCATTTCTGCGAGTCAAATGCAAGCATTAAAAATGGTTTCTTTTACGACTGCTTTTTCCGAATTCCAAAACTGTCAGATTTTTATTGACATTCTGCAAAGTTTGAGGATCCAAAATCACAATTGTTTATGTGCCTGTTTTTCCGATACGCTGGTAAGTCCAGAACCTTATTGCTCTCCTTTGACGGGTAAAATCTCTGACATGCTCAGCCAAGCTAGCGATTGCTCCGCAGTTGAATGCTTATTTCAGGTTTGTAAGAAAAACCGGAAACACAGCCTTAATTCTCTTATTTAGTCTTAATATGTTTAAGCCCCTAGGGTCAGATTCACCCCGATTGTTTTATATATTTGTTTAAAAATCCCGGAAACTGGACACGGGTAACCGGGTTTTCTCAAAAGCATTTTCACAAAACCATAGCAGATATGAAGACAAAACTTACCATTGCTTTTTTATTTTTTTCCAGCATTCTGTTTATCTCGCTGACGTCAGTTAGTGGCAATAAAAGCAGCAGCCAGGCGCCCACTGGCCGCACCGGTGCGCCAGGCGAAGGAAGTTGTGGGGATTGTCATTCGGGTGGTTCCTATTCAGGGCAAATAATCTTTGAAATGGGCGAGGAACCTGTCACAGCGTACACCCCAAGCGAAACTTATACCATTGCTTTTTCCGCAGACTTTAATGCCGCCCGCTTCGGGTTTTCAATGACAGCGCTTGATGCCAACGATCAGCCTGCCGGTGATTTTACTGTTCTGAATGCTGATAACACGTCTTATGTGGTGACCAGCAATAGCCGTCAGTATGTAGGACACAAAAATGCCAGTAACCTTAAAGAGTGGGAGTTTGAATGGACTGCACCCGCCTCAGATGTTGGTAATATTACTTTCTACTATGTAATCAACGCTGCCGATGGGAACAATGGCACCAGTGGCGATTATGTAGAACTGGGCTCCACAAGCCTGACTCCGGCCGAAGGCCCCGAAACATTTGATGTTACCTTTAACTTGATTTTGACAGGTTTGGAGGATTATTTCAATCCTGATCTGGATGTTTTTTTCCTTACAGGAAGTTTTTTCGAGTGGGCCATCCCCGGCGACGAACCCGAGCTTCAAACCATGACCCGCGTAGATGAGTCATTCGTATTCACCAAAACCCTTGAGCTTGAAGCCGGAACCTATGAGTACAAGTACTTCCTCAATGAAGGCTGGGAGGGAGGAGAATGGGAGGGTAACCCCAACAGGGAAATCGTTCTTACGGAGGATTTGACCCTCGAAGAAGCTTGGGGAGCCTTACCTGGCTCAGAAGTTGAAGTGTATGCCCTTGACTTGTTGGTACAACCTGAAAATTCTGGTAATGTGACGGGTGCAGCTTCTTTTATACCAAATGCCTTTGTTCAAATCACCGCTGCACCTGAAGAGGGCTATGAATTTATTAACTGGACTGATGCAGACCAGGAAGTGGTAAGTGCAGAAGCAGAATACCAATTCAAAATGCCTCGCAATAGCCTGATCCTCACGGCCAACTTTGATGGCAGCAGTCTGGTGGACGAGTCAGAAGGCATACATCTGCTACTCTTTCCTAATCCTGCCCAGGACGACTTCTGCCTGCGCTCGTCAAGCCTCATAAAAGAAATTACCATTATCGATGTTCGCGGAAAGGTATTATGGAAAGAAAGTCCCAATGCTTTCGAAGCCCGGATAGAAAACCATTGGGGTTCAGGAGTGTATCTCATCAGGATAATTACAACTGAAGGGGAATTCTTCAGGAAGCTTTTAGCGAGATAAATACTTTTCGTATGCAGGGCTAAAGCCCTTGGGATAGTCCTGGCATTTAACCCCAACTTTAAGGCTGGGGTTATAAATAAGCTCTGAAATCAAGACACTTATTTACCCCAGGCTTTAGCCTGGGGGCCAGGAAAAGGCGTCCATCGGGGGCTTTAACCTTGCTGAAAATGCCCGGGAACAAAAAAAATAATACAAACATCAACTTACCAATCAGACTACCCCTCCGTTCTGATCGCCCGGTTCAGGAAGTCATTCAGGGGCCTGAGGTCTTTGAGGATGTCCACCACGGTGTCCAAGCCTTTGGGGTCGGTAAGGAGCTTGGCGTCGATGTCGCGGGTAGCGGTAAAGCTTTTAAATTTGAGGAATTCGATGGCGGGGTGATCGGCATCGAAGCCTTTGGGCGGACGGCTGAGCACAACCCCTTCTTCGCGGTCAAATTCCCCGTAGGTTTTTTTGAAAGCCCTGGCACTTATGATCTCCTCAAGGTCTTCGTAAAAGTTGGCAATTTCGCGCCTGATCTTTTTCAGGACAACGGCCTGGGGCCTGTAGCAGCCACCGCCTGCGAAAGAGCCGCCTTCCTCATCAATATGAATATAATAACCCGCGAACTCCAGCCTGCGGCCCCCGGGAGTCATAAAGATCCCCAGGTGTGTCTTGTAGGGCGTTTTATCGGCTGAAAAACGGATGTCGCGGTTGATGCGAAACACGCAATCCTTTGGCAAAAGGTGGCCTAGACCGGGATCCACGGCCTGCATCCTGGCAAGCAATGCTCCTGTGAAGCGCAGGTAATCTTTTTTAACCTCTTCATACCATTTGCGGTTCTTGTCAAACCATTCCTTGTTGTTGTTGCGCCTGAGTTCGCGGTAAAAATTCAGGGTATCCTGCTTAAGCATGGTGTTTTATTTCTTAATAATCTCTATTCTGCCTATGTTTCGGTAAAGCAAAAATAGGAACATTTATGGTTCGTGATTGTTAATTCTTTATCATGGTAAAAATACTTACAGGAATTTCCCTTGATAGTAATGAACGTGACTGTTTTGAAAAATTTAATACAAAATTAAAAATATGAAAGTTGGAATAATAGGCAGTGGCATGGTAGGAGCCACCTCAGCCTACGCAATCATGCTTCGTAAGGCAGCCAGTGATATTGTTCTTGTGGATGCTGATCCTAAAAGGGCGGTTGCCGAAGCCCAGGATATTCAACATGCCGTTCCTTTTGTGCATTCGACGGATGTTTTCGCCGGGGGTTATGAAGATTTGGCCGGAGCAAAAATAGTGGTAATAGCGGCGGGCGCCAGCCAAAAGCCCGGCGAAACACGAATGGCCCTCATGCAGCGAAACGCCTCTATTATGCGGGATATTATATCAAAGGTGGTGAAGTATAATCCCCAGCCTATTTTCCTGATCGCCACCAACCCGGTGGATGTCATCACACATATTTGTGTGAATATTGGCAGGGAGTTCAATATTCCCGCTTCAAGGATTATTGGCACCGGTACTACGCTCGACACAGCCCGCTTCAGGACCCTTCTGGGCAACCTTACCGGGGTTGATTCGCAGCATGTGCATGCTTATGTGCTGGGAGAGCATGGCGACTCTGAAGTGCTTGTCTGGTCGAATATTGATATTGGCGGGGTTTCGCTCGGAGATTTCATTGCTTCAAGAAATATCAAATTTTATGAGCATATCAAAAATGAAATCGACCAGGGGGTTCGCAATGCGGCATACAAGATCATTGAAGGAAAAGGATCAACCTATTATGGCATAGGCGGTGCCATTGCAAGACTTGTCGATGTGATTAACCGCGATAACCGGGCGGTAATTACTGTTAGTACTTTTCTGGAAGAGGTTGAAGGCATAAAAAATTTAACACTCTCTTTGCCGCATTTGATCGGGGGAGAGGGTGATATGGGATTACTTCCTGTAAGGCTTAACCCGGAAGAAAGGCTGCTGCTGAAGCAAAGCGCCAACATCATTCGTGAGAAAATTGCTGAATACGAGCAGGGTTTGAAATAATGGGGACATCAGGACTTTTGATTTAATGAAAAACAATATTTATTTATTTTTTTTGTTTTCAATGTAAGTCTCACGTGGTTTTTACAAGAAATTGGGTTCCTGAATTTTCTATATAAAGACCCGGTATTTGTTTCCATCAAAATATTGAAACCTGATTTGTGGTTTTGGCCAATTTCGATTCATGATCAACCTGAAGAGTTTTTTGGTTATTCTGTCCATCTTCATTGCAGGCTATTTTTTACCGGTAAGAAATGCCTGTGCCCAGGAGATGGCCGGACTGGTATCTGACCGTTATGCCGGCATCAATCGCGGCCTGATCAACCCTGCTGCCATATTAGATTCGCCCAATTGCGTGGACGTAAGCCTGGTGACGGGGAATTTCAGCCTTCAGAATAATTATTTCTATTTTCCCAAAGGGGTATTTTCTTTTAAGGATTTGAAGAACCTGGGCGATACGTATTTTGCCCAACCCGGAGAATACCTTGAAGAAAGACTGGACACCAGGCTTATGAATGGCTATCAGCATACCCGAATGCAGGGACCTTCCTTCCTTTTTAAATATCAGGGCCACGCAATTGGTTTTGTGAATGGGTTGCGGAGTGTAACCTCCTTGCGAAAGGTTCCCGGACACGTGATGAACTTCAACACCCAGGGTTTGGATTATGCGCCTCAGCAAAACATCCAGTATTCGGAAAACAATCCTTTTTCGGCATCTTCCCTGAGCTGGGCCGAGATCGGGCTGAGTTATGCCACTGCTTTTGCCAGTACCCAGGACAACAACTGGGCTGCGGGCATTACCGCCCGTTATTTGATGGGTTACCACGCCCTAAGCCTTAGAGCCGAGGACCTGGTATATGAAGTCAACGAAAACAGGGATGTAATCTTTTCCAGGTTCAATTTAACGGGCATGGGCTCGCTTCCTTTCGACGATCTTACCAACGAGCAGGGCGCTGCTGACAATTATGTTAAAGGATCTGGGTTTTCCTTTGATCTTGGCATTACGTTCAGTTCGAACAGCTCCATGGCCCTTGAAGTGTTGAACAACCGTCCAATCCCCCGCGGGCAGGGAGCCGAGTACAGATACCGCCTGGGCTTCTCCATACTTGATATCGGCGGGTTGAAAATGAAGGAAAATGTCAGGCGGTTTGAGTTTTCTGAATTGAATCTAACCTGGCCAGATCCCCGCTGGGAGAATTTTGATAATGTGGACCAGCTGATTGATGACCTGGAAGTCAATGTCAACTATGGTGAGATCATCCTGCGCGACGGGGAACCCTACTGGATTTACCTGCCTACCGCAGCCAGTCTTCAGTTCGACTATAACCTTGGCAATAATCTTTTTGCCTACCTGTTTTGGGTGCAGGATTTGCCCCTGATGCGTAATCGCGTTTCGAGGCCTTCACAAATAGGCATTGTGCCCCGTTATGAAACCCGCTGGTTCTCCGTTGCATTGCCCGTGACCCTTTACGACTATCAAAAACCCCGACTGGGCTTATCCATGAGGCTGGGCTTCCTGACCATTGGTACCGAACAGCCGGGAGGGATGCTTAACATCAACGAAATGGACGGGATGGATTTCTACTTCTCCATTACCTGGGGGATAGAAAATTGCTTCAGGAGAAATCCTTACGAAAAAGTCAACACAGTTACTTGTTATTAATACCCCGGCAAACCTTGGTTTATCTTTGCAGGGAAGGGAGTGAGCTCACTGCCTGGTTAAGACCTGCCATGGACCTACCCTGGTCGTGTCAGGACGAACCCCTTACGAAGCCGGCACGATCATTACACGAGCATGGTACGAACGTGGTGGAATGGGGTGTCAGTTTTTTAGTATGAATGAAAATAATTTTTACATAAATAGAATTTTCTTTTAATTTTCTTATTTACAATTAGTTGCTTGTTTAAATTGAATGGATAAATGAATGAATAAAAATGGATTGGGGTTGAGAGAGAACCTTTTCGTTTGCTTTTGAAAGATCTCAGAAAATTCCTTAAATTAGCAAGCAAGCCCATCAAGGCAGTTACCAAAACTTCAGGCGATGGAAAAACCTATCGGCGGGGCGGAACAACTTCGGGATCTGACGCAGCACCAGCTGGTTGAACTGGTCATGTCGACCCCTGACATACAGGGCAGGGCAGAGGCGGTGCAGTTGCTTGAAGATCAGGCTGTTTTGATTCATGTGGCGCAAAACGATAAGGAATCTTTTGTCCGGCAGTCAGCTGTTGAGAAAGTCACTGACCAGCAGGTGCTGGTAAAGATCGCCTGTAACGACCCTGATTATTATGTCAGGCTGGCTGCCGTGAAAGGCATCACCGACCCCAGTATCCTTGCAGGCATCATCATGAAGAGCCAGGACGATTATTACATCTGCAAGGATGCTTTGCATAAGATTCGCGACCACGATGTGCTGGCTGCCCTTGTGGAAGCTCTTACCGACCGCGACATTAAATCGGCCGCGGTACAGGCCATCACCGATCAGCAGGTTTTAGCACGCATCGCCCGAAACAATAAGGATTTTTACGTTCGTTCGGATGCCCTGAAAAAGATCACCGACCAGGAGGTGCTGACCTATATTGCACGTACTGACAGCGATTATTACGTCAGGGCATTGGCAATCCAGCAAATTGATGACCCGGAGGTGATCCGGTCCATTGCTTTTAAAGATCAGGATTATTTTGTTCGGGGGCAAGCCGTAACCCGCATCTCGGATATGCAGGTTCTGAAAGAAATTTTCCTTTCAGATCCTGATTTTGAAGTTCGCCGTAAAGCCCTAGATAATATGGACGATGTTGAAGTGCTTCAGGAGTTGCTCAGGCAGGTTGAGGATGCCTATATGCAGCGCAAGATCAGGTTACGCTTGTCCGAGCTTGGGGTACAGTTTTAGTCGCTGGCTTCGCCCACCGGGAAAATCCTTCCTTCTTCTGCCAGCAGGGTCTTGGGAAAAACCTGTCTGGCCTCATCGGTAAACATCTGCAAATCATTGTAGCGGGCTGAATAATGGCCCAGCAACAACTGCTTCACACCAGCCTTCTTGGCCAAAGTAGCTGCCTCCAGGGTGGTTGAATGGTTTTTCTCAGCGGCAATGGCTGCCTTATCCTTGAGGAAGGTGGCTTCGTGGTACATCAGGTCAACGCCTTTGATCTGGTGCAGGAAGGCCTCGGAATAGGATGTATCGCTGCAAAAGGCATAGGCCCGGGGCTTGTCAGGCCGGGTCGTGATCCTTTCGTTGGGAATTTTTTCTCCGCCTGGCAATTGCAGGTCAGCACCATCCTTGATGGCATCCATCTGTTCGCGGGGAATGTCGTATTGAAGGATGCTTTCCTTGCGCAGGTTGCGCTTTAATGATTTTTCCCTAAATAGGAAGCCGAAGGAAGGAATGCGATGGGTCATTTCCATGGTTTCCACCGTCAGGTAGCGGTCTTCATAAACCAGGGTTTCGCCACGGGTAATGTCGTGATAGATGATATTGTATTGCGGAACGAGTTCAGAATGGGTAAACTGTATTTCAATAATTTGCCGGATGCCAGGCGGGGCATAGATGTGCAGGTCTTTTTTCCGGCCCAGGAGGTGAAGTGAGAACAGCAGTCCGGGCAGGCCCAGGTAATGATCGCCGTGGAGGTGGCTAATAAAGATGTGCTCGATCTTCATCATGGGTAGCTTGAGGCGCCTGAGTTGCATTTGGGCTCCTTCGCCGCAATCGAGCAGGAAGTATTTGTTATGGTAAGCCAGTACCTGTGCAGTGGTATGCCGCAGCGAGGTGGGCGTTGCCGCAGAGCAGCCTAGAATATGTACCTGGAATTTTCTTTGCATGACGGGCTTGGCATATTTTACGCTTCGTAGCTGCCTTTTTTCAACATGCTCCCATCGTGGATCATCAGCTGGCCATTGGCCACGAGATGGATGATGCGGAAATCATTGTCAATGACCACCAGGTCGGCGTCTTTTCCGGGGGCGATGCGGCCTTTATTTTTCAGCCAAAGGATATCGGCCACATTGCTGGTGACAACCTTCAGTGCGTTCTCCAGCGCAATATTTTCCTGCGTGACGGCATCACGCATTTCTTCAAAGATGGATCGTGGCAGGCCCATCTCCAGCTTCACCAGCTTTCCGTTTTCATCGAAGTGAGGCAGCGAGCCCATCCCATCGCTGCTCATGGTGATGTGTTCGAGGGGCACGCCGGCTTCCAGCAGGCGACGAATGGCTGTGGAGGGTTTTATCTCGATGTCCGGAAAATAGCGGTAAGAGCTGGCTGTGAGATCTACATAACCTTTCTTCCCATATTCCAGGGCATCTTCAAAGATATAATGGTTGCGGTTGCAATGGGTAGGCAGGAACTGGCTAAATTTCAGTTCACTTGTTTGAACTACCTCATATAGGGGGTTAAAGGGCTTCCGGGCATCGCCCATATGGATGTTGACGATGCCTGCCTTTCCACCGAGCATTCCACCCAGGCGTGCCTGGGCTGCGATGCGGCGCAGTTCCTCGTTGGTGGGGCAGGAAGAGCGGTGATCGGATATGGCGATCTCGCCCGCGCCAATAATCTCATCCACCAAAGCGATGTCCTTGGCAATGTCGCCTAGAAGGGTAGGGGTGGGTACCTGGTAAGACCCGGTATAGATCCAGGCGCTGACGCCTTCCTGGCGAAGTCCTTTGGCTTTCATCAAAACCGCTTCGAGGCTGCGAGTGATGCCATCGGTACCCATGCATCCGATCACGGTCGTTACGCCTGCCTCGAGCATATGGCTCAGTTGCAGCTGCGGGGTGCGTGAGGCGGGTCCCCCTTCGCCTCCGGCACCGGCAATATGCACATGGTTATCGATCAGGCCGGGGATCATTTTCAGGCCGGAACAATCCACTTTGATAAGCTCCAGATTTTCGGACAACTGAATGTCCTCGCTTATTGCAACAATGCTTTTACCGGCAACGAGCACATCTTTGCGGCCCAGGGATTGCGGACCAAATATCTCACATCCTTTGAAAAGCAACATGGGCAAAAAGTTTTAAAAGGTTAATGCGACACTATTTAAACAGTCGCAGAACATCGTTGAAATTTACAAAAAGGATGAGACCCAGCAAAAGGATCATTCCGACCATCTGGGCATATTCCATAAATTTCTCATTTGGTTTGCGGCCTGATACCACTTCGTAAAGCAGGAACATCACGTGTCCGCCATCGAGCGCTGGAATGGGCAGCACATTCATCACGGCCAGTATGACCGAAAGGAAAGCGGTTATTGACCAGAAGTGAAGCCAGTCCCAGGTTGGGGCAAAGATGTTTCCAATGGTAATGAAGCCACCAAGGTTTTCGGCCGCTTTCACCTCTGGCCTGAAGAGCAATCCCAGTTGTTTTACATACTCGACAGTAGTGGTATAAGCCTTTGTGATGCCTGCAGGAATGGCAGCAAAGAAGGAATAAGTATGCGTTTCGAAATCAAACAGATCTGCCATGGGCTTGACATAGGCACCAATAGTGCCATCTTCAGAGATCGTGATGGGAAACTCCATTCGTTCGCCCTGGCGTTCAACAGCGATGGTGGTTTGTTGGTTGCGATAATTGGCAATAGCCACCCTGAACTCGTCGAAAGACCATGTTTCGTTACCCCCGATGCCCACGATGTGGTCGTCGGGGCGGACACCGGCCGCCTCGGCGGCCGAATTGGGCAGGAATGACTCAACAATATAGGGGTACCTGATGGAAAAGAAACCCCCTCCTTTGCTTTGCACCAATTTCCCAAAAAAGCTTTCCGGCACGTCAAGGGTTAGTAATTCCCCATTTCGTTCAACGGTAACTGTTTCTACAATGCCCATGATGAACTCCTTGGGGATTTCCATGAAATCTTCGGCTTTTTCGCCGTTGAGCATAATGATCTTGTCGCCGGTTTGCATACCCAAATCAAGGGCAAGTGAATCGGCAACGATGCCATACTTTACGTTTTCGGCCGGGAGGTATTCCTCGCCGTGTGAATACAGCATGACAATGTAGATCAAAATAGCAAGGAGGATGTTGAAGGTGACCCCGCCCAGCATGATGATCAGGCGCTGCCAGGCTGGCTTCGAACGAAACTCATAGGGCTTAGGGGGCTGCTTCATCTGTTCGCGGTCCATCGATTCGTCGATCATACCTGAGATTTTTACGTATCCACCCAAGGGAAGCCAGCCCATGCCATATTCGGTTTCTCCCCTCCTGAACCTGAAAATCGAGAACCAGGGGTTGAAAAAGAGGTAAAATTTCTCGACTCTGACCTTAAAAAACCGGGCAGCAAAATAATGGCCCATTTCGTGGATAATGACCAGGATGGAGAGGCTGAGAAAGAATTGAAGGGTTTTAATTAATATTTCCATTGAAAAAAGAATGAGTAACGACTTAAATGAATAATCAGGGTCTGTTGTTTTATTTTTCTATGAGTGAAAGTGCAAGTTTTCGGGTTTCGTTATCAGTATGAATGAAATCCTGCAGGTTTGGTTCATTTATGAAGTCAATTTTTTGCATACAGGATTCAATAATTTCAGACATTTCAAGGAATCCCACCTGATCCCTGAGGAAAGCAGCCACAGCTATTTCATTGGCGGCATTGAGAATACAGGGCATATTTCCGCCTTTCCCAAGGGCCTGGTAGGCCAACAGCAGATTGGGAAAACTTTCTGTGTCAGGGGCTTCAAAGGTCAGCCCGGGGGATTGCAAAAAGTCGAACCTTGGGAAGCTGGTCTGTAGCCTTTCCGGATAAGCCATGGCATATAAAATGGGAAGCTTCATATCGGGCAGCCCCATCTGAGCTTTCATAGAGCCATCAGTGAACTGTACCAGGGAGTGAATGATGGATTGCGGGTGCACAATCACCTTGATCTGATCGGGTTTGAGCCCGAAAAGCCATTTGGCTTCTATCACCTCAAGGCCTTTGTTCATTAAGGATGCCGAGTCGATGGTAATCTTGCATCCCATGTTCCAGTTGGGGTGTTTGAGGGCTTGTTCTTTTTTTACAGTAGCGAGGAAGTCCCGTTTTTTCCCCAGGAAGGGCCCTCCACTGGCCGTAAGGTAAATTTGTTCCACCGGGTTATGGAATTCGCCTGCCAGGCATTGGAAGATGGCCGAGTGCTCCGAATCGATAGGGTAGATATTCACGCCTTTCTCACGTGCCAGGCGAGTGATCAGGCTTCCAGCCACCACCAGGGTCTCCTTGTTGGCCAGGGCAATTTGTTTGCCGGCCTGGATGGCTGCCATTGTAGGTTCGAGGCCTGCGATGCCTACCATAGCCGTAAGGACCATATCAATGTCTTCGAATTCAGTAACTTCTTTCAGTGCACTGGCTCCTGTGAATACTTTGACAGGGTATGGCTCAAGGGCTTCCTTGACCCGGGGGTAAAATCGCCCGTTTCCAATGACAACGGCATTGGGCTGGAACTCGATGGCCTGTTTGATAAGACGTGAGGCGTTGTTTTGGGCCGTCAGAACTTCGACCTGAAATCGTTCGGGAAAGGAACGGATCACCTCCAGGGCTTGACAGCCGATGGAGCCTGTTGAGCCCAGTATTGCCATCCTTTTTTTTTGGGAGCCGTTCATCAGAGAATGATATAATCGAGGGGGTCGACGGGATTTCCGTTAGACCAGAGTTCGAAATGAAGATGCGGCCCGGTAGAAAGGATGCCAGTGTTGCCGATGATGGCGATCACATCGCCAGCCTTCACCGTATTGCCTATTTGCTTGAGCAGGACGCTGTTGTGCTTGTAAACGGAAATAAGGTTATTGGAATGTTGAATGCCAACGGTGTAGCCGGTTTGGATTGTCCACCCGGCAAAGATCACTGTACCATCGAGGGTGGCCTTAATGGCTTCGTTGGGGTCGGCTACCAGGTCAATGCCAAAATGCTCGCTTGCCGGATCGAAATAATTGGTGACCACCCCCTTGATGGGAGGGAAAAAGTAGAACTGGTTGATATTATGCTCAGGGAGTATTTCCATCGCGGTCAATGAAGTGCCAAATTGCCCCATGCTTTCCATTTCGGCCCTGAGGATGGAGTCTTCGGGGGAATGCGGAAGATCCTCGAAGCCATAGAAGGTAGGATTATCAAGCGTATCCGGCATTTCCTCAACTATTTCGCGGCCTTCAATAATGTTCCGAATATTCTCAATATAAAAGTCTTTCTGCCTGAGGCTGGTTTCAAGAGAATCAGCCCTGAGGGTCAGCTCGCGAAGCACCTGGCGGGTATTGAAATCACCATAGCCCGGGATGTATTCGCGCAAGGGAGTGAATGCAATCAGATAGGTAGTGGCCACAACCAGGAAGATGGCGAGCGCCCCAAAGAAAATAAATACATTAAAACGGGTTAAACGAAAAGACAACTTCTCTTCGAAGGTATCGTCGTTCATTAATACCAAGCGGTACTTGTCGTGAAGTTTTTTAAAGAAACTCCGCTTCTTTTCAGGTTTCTGCGGCATAAGGGCGCACTAAAGATAATGGTGTAAGACCTGCAAAATTAATAAAATTGGTTGAAGGCAGGTATTATTGCAAATTTCGTAATTTCGATGGGTTTTGTGGCTTGCTGACATAAATATGGTGGAATTTTGACCGTTAAAAATTGTTAAGCCTCAAAGAATGGCCTAAATAAAATAAATTTGCAGATTGAAAGTTATTATTATGATTAAAAATTGTGGCGGTTGGATTTGAAAAATAAGGCATTTTATTCCGTTTTAAGCAGAGGGTTGTTATTTGCCCTGTTTCTTTTTGTGCTCCTGGGGTGCTCCACCCAGAAAAATTCCTGGATCAGCCGGAATTATCATTCCATCAGTGCAAAATACAATGGCTATTTTAATGCACGGGAGAGTTACCGTCAGGGCTTAGCCAGGCTTGCAGAGCAGCATCAGGATAATTATGATGAAGTGCTCAGCATATACCGTTATGGCAATGTAGCCCAGGCGGGGGGCATTAAAAATTTCATGGATGTGGCCTATCAAAAGGCCAGCCTTGTGATTAGGCGACATTCTATGTTTATCAGGGGCACTGAATATAACCGCTGGATTGATGATGCCTATTACCTGATCGCCCGGTCCCATTTTTTTAATCTTGACTACCCCCTGGCCATTCTAACGTTTGAATACATCATCAGGCAATATGACTCTGACCTGGCTTATGATTCGAAAGTATGGATAGCCAAGAGCTACAATGCGATGGGTAATTATGATCGTGCGCAAGAGATGCTCGAAATAGTTAAGGCGGACCTGGAACAGGGGCTTTTGAGTGATGAAGGTGAAAGGCTGTTTTATTTGACTTATGCCGATCATTTTGCACGCCAGAAAGAATATGCCTCAGCGATACCCTATCTTCAGGATGGGATTCGTGCGACCCGCAAAAACCGGGACCGCACCCGTTTAACTTATATCCTGGGTCAGCATTACCAGTATTCGGGTGATTATGCCAACGCCCAGCGCACCTATGCCAGTGTATTGAAGATGAATCCGACCTTTGACATGGCCTTTCAGGCGCGCATCAGTATGGCCATGGCTTACGATCCTTCGACTGGCGACAGCGGATTTATTCGGTCGGAGTTGAACAATATGCTGCGTGATGAAAAGAACGATCCTTACCAGGACCGCATTTACTATGCGCTTGGACAACTTGCCATGCGTGAACAAAAGGAGGATGATGCCATTGATCATTACCTCAAGTCGACGCAGGTGAGTGAAGGAAATAATATGCAAAAGGGGCTTTCCTTTCTGCGGCTTGGAGAAATTTATTATGAGCGACCCGATTACCTGAAAGCCAGCATATATTACGACAGCACCATGACATTTCTTCCCAGGACCTTTGATGGGATTGAACCCATTAGTGAGCGCAAGGTGATGTTGTCGGACCTGGCATTAAACCTTCGGGTGATAGAACGCGAAGATTCTCTTCAGCGGCTGGCTGCTTTGACACCTGCCGAGCGGAATGCCATCATTGACGAGATCATTACGAAACTCAGGGAAGAAGAACAACGCAGGCGTCAGGAGGAAAGTGACCGGATGCGCACTTACCAGGCTATGCAGACCCAGCGCAGAATGGGAGAGCCGCAGGATAATAGCTGGTATTTTTACAATCCCTCGGCGATGAGTTTTGGGCGCACAGAGTTTGTCAGCCGTTTTGGCGAGCGCCCACTGGAAGATCTTTGGCGTATCAGTAACAAACAAACGATTGCATTTGGTTTTGATGGAGGCGCTGAAGGTGTTGCTGAGGGGGACAGCCTTGGTGGTGACGAGGCAATGGACCGCTCAAGTTATTTGCGCAACATTCCAACAACTCCGGAACAAATGGAGGCCTCCAATGGCAGGATCGCCCAGGCTTTTTTCAATCTGGGAGTGATTTTTAAAGACCGTTTCAAGGACTTGCGCAATGCTGTGACCAATTTTGAGTCGCTGGTGAATCGTTTTCCTGAAAATGAAAACAAATTGCATGCATATTATTATCTGTACAACCTTTATCGCGATCTTGGTGATCCATCGCGTGCAGACAGCTATAAGAGCAGGTTGATCAGTGAATTTCCCGAAAGTGATTTTGCCCAGATTCTGGGTGACCCTAATTATTTGCAGAACTTCAGACAGCGCCAAAGTCTGGCCAACCAGCTATATGAGCAGACCTATGAGGCTTTCCGCACAGGAAACTATTCGCAGGTGATCTCGAATTGGGATACCGCTGACACGCTTGAAATTGACCTGCCTTTGCGCGCGCAATTCAGTTACCTGAAAGCCCTTGCATATGGGAAAAGTCGTCAGCAGAACGAATTCAGGCAGGAATTGGAGTACGTTGTTCGTAATTTTGAAGGTACGCCTGTTCATCAACCTGCCACCGATTTGCTGGCATCCCTTGGTACCCATACCTTGTTATTGCCTGAGGAAGAATTTACGGAAGATACCGGGCTGCCTGAGGAAGAACTGGTTTCAATATACAGCTACAATGCTTCGGCTGTTCATTTCTTTGCCTTTGTCTTTGATGTCAGGCAGGTGGAAGCTCGCGAATTGCGCAATTTTATTACTGAGTTCAATGTTGAAAATTATCCGGACAGCCGTTTGTCCATGAGCAACATTTTTCTCGATGACCGGAGGCAGATTATAACTGTTACGAATTTCCGTGACAAAAACCTGGGTATGGATTATTTCCGCAAAATTGTGTCAGCTCCGGGCTTTAGCATTTTTAATGCTGATGCCATCACCTCGTTTATAATTTCAGTGGATAATTATCCTATATTTTACCAGGACAAGGATGTAGATGAATATCTCAGGTTTTTCAGAGCCCGATATACAAGATAAACTTCCGAATGCTTGAAACAGATTTGATTTTATTTTACTTTTGACATAACAATTGATTTATATGTTCACTAACAAGAAAAACGAAAATACAATGGCCAAACAACCTGAAACCGACCACACTTCCATTAACCTGGTAGGAACAGGAACGACTATCAAAGGAGAAATCTTTTCTAATGGTGATATTCGAATTGACGGAACTATCCTTGGAACAGTAGAATCGAAGGGAAAGGTAATTGTTGGAAATACAGGTGTGGTTGAAGGAGATATTATTTGTCAGAATGCAGATTTCTCAGGACAGATTAAAGCCAGAGTTGAAGTAAGCGAGCTGTTGACGCTCAAAGCCAGTTCAAAACTTTTTGGAGAAATCGTGACCAGTAAACTTGCTATTGAACCCGGCGCAATATTTACAGGTTCGTGCACCATGGAAAAACCACAACCCGGACTTGCCGGGAAACCCGAACCTAAAAAGGAAGCTAAGCTCGAGTTATAAGGATGGCAGCGGGGGCTGAAAAGCCCTTTATTTTTTCCATGACCAAAAACTTTTTGCAGGAATGGGTGGACTGAGGCGTTATATTTTGTACCTGGTTGGATTTACCATTCTGACCTTCTTGCTTACCGCTTTGTTTCAATGGCTGGCCCCTGCCTATATGGTTAGCAGGGTGCTTTTTCTGATTCCCTTGTTTTATTTTTTGGTGTTGCTTGTATCACAGGTAATCCTTTACAGGGTTGCGTCAGAAAGTGACAAAAAGTTTACACAGACCTTTATGTCCATTACCGTGGCCCGATTTTTACTTTATCTGGCTATAGTGATCGTTTATTCCTTCCTGGTCCGGTCAGACGCCATTCGCTTTATCATCAGCTTCTTTGTGTATTATTTTCTTTTTACTGTTCTTGAGATCAGTTATATGTATCGAGAATTGCATCCGAGGAAAAGCTGAAGCATATTGGTTTTAAAATCCTTTTTTCATTGGTTTTTGAAAGGTTTTTATTTATAAATTGCACGTTTTAAAAAACAATGTTTCCATGAGACTCCGTTTTGGGGAGGTGTTGAATCCCAGCGTTTTGTCCAGAACCCTTAAATTCACGTTTCTGGGGATGTTGTTGATGGTTGGCGTTCCTGTCCTTGCTGCTGATGAGGCCGCAGAGGGAAAAGGGAATTTCAACGCAGGTGAGCTCATTGTAGGCCACGTATTGGATTCTTATGACTGGCACCTTGCTGATATAGGTGACAAAACTTTTTCTATACCCCTTCCAGTCATTCTGTTTTATGAAGGGAAGCCATATTTTTTTATGAGTTCCAGGTTTCATCATGGCCATAGTGCCCATAAGGGATTTGCTATTGCCCACGATGGTTCCCCCAAGGGCCGTATCATAAAGGTCCTGGATGACGGACACACACCTGACCCAAATGCCAGTTTTCTGTTTGACATTTCCTTAACCAAGAATGTTGTTGCCTTGTTGTTAAGCAGTTTTTTGATCTGCCTTATCTTTATAAGTGTTGGCCGGAAATATAAGCGGGATGGGAGCCAGGCAGTTCCACGGGGCTTGCAATCCTTTCTGGAACCCATCGTTTTGTTTATTCGTGATGAGATAGCCTTATCTGCCATTGGGGAGAAACACTACCAACGATTCCTTCCCTATTTGCTGACTTTGTTCTTTTTTATTTTCTTCAATAATCTTTTGGGTTTGGTCCCGTTTTTTCCCGGAGGAGCCAATGTTACGGGAAATATCTCCGTGACAATGGTGTTGGCCTTGTTTACTTTTTTTACGACGCAATTGTTCTCTACCAAGGGTTATTGGAAACACATCTTTAATACGCCCGGAGTGCCTGTATGGTTGAAGCTGCCTTTGCCACTGATGCCTATCATTGAGTTGATCGGGGTATTCGTTAAGCCCTTTGTGTTGATGGTGAGGTTATTTGCCAATATTACCGCAGGTCATATGATCATATTGGGTTTTGTAAGCCTGATATTTGTCCTTGGGGGGATATCTACTGCCATTGGATATGTAATTTCGCCCCTGTCACTGCTTTTTATGGTATTTATGAATTTCATTGAGTTGCTGGTAGCTTTTATTCAGGCTTATGTGTTTACTTTCTTCAGTGCCTTGTTTTTTGGCATGGCTGTTCCTGAAGAGCATCATTAAGAAAAAGATTGAAAACCAAATAGTTCATTATCTAACTTAAATTAAAAGCGTATGTCACCATTGTTTGTTTTGTTGCAGGCCACCGTAGAGGTAGCTACTCAGTGGATGAAAATGGGAGCCGGATTTGCCGCCGCTATTGCCGTGTTTGCCGCCGCCTGGGGTATTGGTAAGATCGGGAGTACGGCGCTCGAGTCAATTGCTCGTCAGCCTGAAGCAGGGAACGATATTCGTTCATCGATGATCGTTTCAGCCGCCCTGATCGAAGGGGTAACCTTTTTCGCCATTTTGGTTTGTTTCCTGGTGCTGTTCGTTTAAAGGGACATTCCGCCTTTTCGAAACATACTGGGTTAAGAATTAAAGATGCAGGGCTTTTGAAGTCTCTGCGCGTATAGTCATTCAAATCGCTTGTCATGGAACTAGTATCTCCTGGTTTAGGACTGATCTTCTGGATGACGCTGGCTTTCGGGACCGTCTTGCTGGTTCTGCGAAAATATGCCTGGCGCCCCATCCTAAACACCATTCGTGAAAGGGAACTGACCATCAGCCAGTCGCTGCGCGATGCCCAGCACATTAGGCGAGAACTTGCTAGTCTGGAAGAGGTAAAGAAACAAAAACTCCGGGAAGCAGAAAAGTTACGCCTTGAGTTGCTTGCGCAGGCACGGACGGAAGCTGATGAAGTGATCCGCAATGCCCGCCAGCGAGCAAACGCAGAAGTAAACCAGATTATGGAGGAAGGTAAAAAAGCAGTGGAAGCGCAGCGCATGGCCGTAGTTCATGAAATAAGGGACCAGATTGCCAGGCTTTCTATTGATATTGCCGAACAGGTTTTGGAAGGTGAACTCAAGGATAAGAAGATCAGCAAAAATCTGGTTGATCAGTTAATGGACAAAGTGGTCCTGAATTAAAGGTTTGAAAAGGTTTTCGGCATGTTAAGCAAGAATCTCCGGGTTTCGAAACGCTATGCAAGGGCATTGTTGTCCCTGGCACTGGAGAATAACATTCTGGAAGAAGCTTATCAGGACATGAGTTTGATCAGCCAGGCTTTCTCCTATGAGAAAGAGTTGAAGGTTGTTTTGAAAAGTCCAATTATCAGGGAGGTCAAGAAGCAAAACATTCTTCGAAAATTATTCGGAGAAAAGGTTCATCCCCTCATCCTGCAGTACATTCTCATTATTGCCCGCAAACGTCGAGCCGCACTTCTGGATGGCATTTCCAGGCAATTTATCGAGGAATACAAGGCTCATCTGAACATTGAGCCGGTAAGGGTGACTACAGCTTTTCCCCTTGATGCGTCCATGCGAGAGAAAGCCCTTGACGTTGCCAAACGTTTTACTAACAAGACCATTGAGTTTAAGGAAAAAGTCGATCCCGGGATCATAGGGGGATTCATCCTTGACTTGGGTGACCGTCGTTACGATGCCAGCATTAAGCGGAGGTTGAGTGACCTGAAAAAGCATTTAAATGTTGACTAAACAAAAAAAAGTAATAAAACCATGCCCGAAATAAAACCTGCAGAGATTTCTGCCATTTTACGCCAGGAAATGTCCGGTTTCCGCGCTGATAACGATCTGGAGGAAACCGGCACCATATTGCAAATTGGTGATGGCATTGCCAGGATCTACGGACTGACGAATGTTCAGGCAGGCGAAATGGTTACCATGAACGATGAAGGCCTGAATGGGGTTGTGCTCAACCTTGAAGAGGATAACGTAGGGATTGTTTTGCTGGGTGAGCCTGGTAACGTGAAGGAAGGCGATATTGTGAAGCGCACCGGTCATATGGTTTCGATACGAGCCGGTGAAGGTCTGATCGGGCGGGTGATTAATACGCTGGGTGAACCTATTGATGGTGTGGGTCCAATACAGGGTACCTTGTATGAGATGCCCCTGGAGCGGAAAGCCCCCGGAGTGATCTTCAGGCAGCCTGTAAACCAGCCCCTTCAATCGGGGATAAAGGCTATTGATGCCATGATCCCCATTGGTCGCGGGCAACGGGAGCTGATTATTGGCGACCGCCAAACGGGGAAAACGGCCATTGCCCTCGATACCATCATCAATCAACGGAAATGGTATGATCAGGGTGAACCTGTATATTGCATTTATGTGGCGATAGGGCAGAAGGGATCTACCGTGGCAAACATTGTCAATGCGCTTCACCGCCATGGTGCAATGGAATATACAGTGGTTATTTCTGCTACTGCAAGTGATCCGGCAGCCATGCAATTCTTTGCCCCCTTTGCGGGTGCTGCCGTTGGTGAATATTTCAGGGATACCGGCCGTTCGGCCTTGGTGGTGTATGATGACTTGTCAAAACAAGCCGTTTCTTATCGTGAAGTGTCTCTGTTGTTGCGTCGTCCCCCGGGGAGGGAAGCTTATCCAGGGGATGTTTTCTACCTGCATTCACGCCTGCTTGAACGGGCAGCACGAATCATCTCTTCGGATGAGATCGCCAGGCAAATGAATGATGTGCCGGAATCCATTAAGGATATGGTGAAAGGTGGAGGCTCGCTTACTGCTCTTCCGATCATTGAAACACAGGCAGGTGACGTGTCAGCCTATATCCCTACAAACGTTATTTCGATTACTGATGGACAAATCTTCCTCGAATCGAACTTGTTTAATGCCGGCGTTCGGCCTGCTATCAACGTGGGGATCTCGGTGAGCCGGGTTGGGGGTAATGCGCAGATCACCACCATGAAAAAGATTGCAGGAAACCTGAAGATCGACCAGGCCCAATATCGCGAACTGGAGGCATTCTCGAAATTTGGATCTGATCTGGATGCCAGTACACGCAGCATCATTGAAAAGGGTTCCCGGAATGTGGAAATTCTTAAACAAGGGCAATTTTCACCAATTCCTGTGGAAGAGCAGATTGCGATCATCTACTGCGGGGTTAAGGGCTTACTGATGGATATTCATGTTGATTTGGTTCAGCTTTTTGAGAAGGAATTTCAGGCTTATATGCGGAAAAATCAACAAGATGTGTTGGACACCTTGTTGACGCTAAAATTTCCTCCTGAACGCCGAAATGAACTACCTGAGGAGATAGAAAAAGTCATTTTGCAGGCGGTGGAGGAAGTGAAGAAAAGTTTGCCTGTTGAATCTTAAACCTCTTTAAAAACTATGCCCAGTTTAAAGGAAGTCAGGACCCGCATTGCCTCGATCAAATCGACAAGGCAAATAACGAGTGCCATGAAAATGGTGGCTTCCTCTAAATTACTGAAATCACAGCGGGGAATTACCGGACTTCGGCAATATGCTGCCGGTTTAAAACTAATGGTGGGCACACTGAACCGGGAATTGTTGCCCCAGGAGAGAAGCAGGTTTACCCTGCCTGGAGAAAACAAGCGGGCATTATTGGTATCCATTGCTTCGAACAAAGGGTTATGCGGAACTTATAATGCATTGGTTATCAAAAGGACGATTGATCAGATCCGCGTGCTGGAGAAAGAAGGTTTTCAAACACAATTGTTATTGGTTGGGCGCAAGGCAGAGGAATATTTCCGTAAACGGGAGTTTACTATTTATCAAGCCAACCAAGAAGTGATTGAACATGTTAATTACAAGGATAGCGCCCAGTTTGCCAGTAATCTCATGGATCTTTTTGATAAAAAGGAATTTGGCCGTATAGATGTTGTTTACAATCATTTTAAAAATGCGGTTTTTCAGGAGCTAATGAGCGAGCAACTCCTTCCTGTTGCAGAAATGGAAATCCAGCCTGAATCCAGCTCTAAAGAGTCAAAGTTCCAGGCTGAAGATCCTACGATTATCCTTGAACCCTCGCGGCAGGAGATGGCTGAAGCACTAATCCCGAAATATATTCAATTTAATGCCTACCGCATTTTGCTCGATGCCTCGGCCTCAGAACACGGGGCAAGGATGACTGCTATGCAGAAAGCTACCGACAATGCCACTGAACTGCTGAAGAATCTTACCCTTGCCTATAATAAAGTTCGCCAGGCCCAGATTACCCGGGAAATTGTAGAAATAGTAAGCGGTGCAGAAGTTTTAAACGAATAAAACTCCTGATCCTTTATTGTATCATAATCCGGACCGTAAGGGAAGTCTCCTTTCCAAAAAATTCCAGTGCATAGATCCCTGAAGGCTTCCCTGATAGGTCGAGCGTATTATCGCCTTCTTTGAGCCTTGAGGATGCGACAGTTCTTCCGTTCATATTGACAACTCGGACACTCATGTCACGGTCGAGAACCAGTTTGAAAATTCCATCAGGCGAAGGATTAGGATAAATCTGCACCGGTGGTTTTGCGGTTATTGGGTCAACGGAAGCAGTTGACTGGAAAACAGCCGTCAGGGTGGCATGATCCAAAGGCATGGTAAATTCAAAATCAGGTTCTGTAGAGAGTATATTTCCATCTGCATCTTCCCATTGCAGAAACATATAATCACCGACAGGCTCGGCATTAACGGTCACTGCACTTTCAATTGGATATTCGCCAGCACCCAGCAGTTCGCCGGATCCTTCAGGCTCTGAAACAAGGGTGAGCTCCTTCATGTTGAAGGCTTTCCAGAAATAAATAGTATCAGGACCATGAATTCCCGTATCTGACCTAAAATATTTGATAAACAAGGTGTGAAAATAGGTGTACTGGCCTTGCGGACGTTTGACAACAAAGGGTGCTGTGATTAGCTCTTCAGTAGCAAAAGCTTCAAAATTCTCTTCCCACTCATCATTAATATACTCTTTTGTCAGCAGCAAGGGAGCATTGGGAGCTGTCCGCTGAATGATTACGCTACTCTTTCCCGATTGATCAATATGAAGCGTTGGGATAAAACGAGTGTCCGCTTCAGGGGTATAAATAACCGATCCTGGTCCCGGTTCCAGGGGGGATTTGTAATATAAGGGGAAGGTTCCATCACCCAATTCATAAAGCAAATGAAATTCCCCATCCGTGCCGGCTGCAATGGTGTATGATCTGTTGGCGTTTGGGGCGTTGTGAATGGTTTGAGCTGCACTCCAGGAGCCACCGCTGGGCTTATGACAATAGTCAATTCGGGAAAAATAACTTCTCCAAAAAACGACTGCCAAATCACCATTTTCATTGATGGAAGCCCTTGGGTTGCTTATAGTATTGTCAACTGGTGTATCGTTAAAAGCAACTACTAATTCAGTGGTCCAATCTCCTGATTCGGGGTCTCTTATGGCAAGGGAAACTTCACCACCATAAAGAAACCAACCATACTTGGAAGCAAATATATGTACTTTGTCATTTTCATCAATTAGGACATCACCAAGATTATATCCCCTGTTACTTCCTACTTCATTATTAAAAACAAGGTCAAATGTCCAGCCTTCCTCCACTTTTTTTGCACAATATATTTGGTAAATAAACTCTGGATATCCGGTAGGACTTTGACCGTAATTGTAATTGGGATGCACTTCAAATGGGATGAATACCCCGCCATTGCTGTCTGCAACAATCCCCGCATTTTTGATTTTACCTTCATAACCCGTCATTACTTGTTCTACTTCCCAAGAATTACCATCGTCTTCAGAGAAGAAGTAGAAAAGTTCATAATTGTCAACGTAGGCGCCGTGAAGCACTCCCTGATTGTCTTGAAAGAAATTACTATAACATCCATAGGTGAAATTAGAGAAGGTGTTGAATTGGAATTGTGAACCTGTCCTGATGAGCACCGGATCAGGATTTTGTGCCATTGTTATCAATGGCAGAATGAGAGCAAGAAAAAAGATTACGTTCTTTTTCATGGGTTTTGGTTTAGGTTGAAAAAATAGCCCGGGATAATCTAGATTATGGAACGCAATTTAATTCAATAATTATTAAAATGCAACAAAAAAGTTGATTGATTTTAAAAAAATATTAAACGGAAAGCTAATAATGCTATACTAATTGAATGTTTGGTGGGCTAAAAAATAATTCTAACAAATGTTTTTAGATCTTATTAGTTGAATCCTCTTTGCTTCTTTATGGTGTTGTAGGCCTCATTCACTTGCTGAAATTTTTCTTCAGCAGCTTTGCGGAATTCTTCTCCAAGATGACTGACACGATCAGGATGATGTTTGAGGGCAAGCGAACGGAAAGCTTTTTTGATTTCTTCTTCAGAGGCATCTGGTTCCACTTCGAGAATACGGTAGGCGCTATCCGCTTCCTTGATGAACATATTTTTGATGGAGATGAAATCGTAATGATTAATTCCCAGAAAATGGGCAATTTTCTCAATGGTATCTACCTCCAGCGGGTGAAACTGCCCATCTGCAGCTGATATGCCAAAAAGAAAATGCAGGAGTTGCAGGCGGCTATGCAAGTCCATATGGGATCTGATTTGCAGGCAAACAGATTCCAGGGGGATATCCTGCCTGAGCACGTCGCGAAAAGCTACCATGTATTGTTTGGTTGTAGCCTCCCCAAAATTTTGAAGAAAAAACGCCTTAATATAATCAAGCTCAGATTTCAATTGACGGCCATCGGCTTTCATTACGGAAGCAGCAAGGACCAGGAGGCTTACACGGAAATCACCGGGAGTGGTGCCCCGGTATTCATAAACTCCTGAATCCATCCCTTGGAAAGCTGATCCCAGAAGAAACCCCAGGATGGCCCCGATGGGTCCACCGAAAGCCCAGCCTAATCCCCCAAGCAGCCATTTACCGTACCCTTTTAATGCCATGGTTCCTTGTTTAGAAGCAAAATTACAAAAGCCACGAAATTAATTTTTTAAAAGTTAAGGTTTTTAGCAAGTTTTTCTTGAAAAATTGAATCTATCCATTCATTTTTCATGAAAATTTATTTATCTATTTGCTTCGAATTATTCAAATCTAAATCGATTTATTTAAGGGGCTTTCTTATATTTGTATGCATAAACAAGTCCTTCTGGAATGGACCTTAATAATCCCTCAGGGTTTAAAGGCCTTTTCTTTTGAATACCTTAATTGGCCGAAAATTTATTAAAACTTTTTAGTCATGACCAAGAGTAATCATTCTGATGGTGGTGAGAAAGAGCATCGTGCTTTTTCCAATGTTGAACATGCATTTATTGAGCAATCGGGAATCAGGAAAGTCACGACAAAGATTCCATACATCGTTGTGGACAACTTCCCGAAACTGGGCCTAATTACATCCCTTCGTTTCCTGGAATGGGTGAGCGAGAATCCGGAAGGCGTGATCAGTCTTCCAACGGGAAAAACCCCTGAGTTTTTTATTAAGTGGACTGAATTTCTGCTTTCAAACTGGGATAATAAGGACGGGAGGGAAATACGCGATCAATATGGATTAAAGGTCAGCAAGCGACCAGATCTTAGCGGTCTTCAGTTTGTGCAGATTGATGAATTCTTCCCCATTCCATCCAAACAACACAACAGCTTCTACCATTATGTAATGAACTATTACATCAAGGGGTTTGGATTTGACGAGAACCGGGCATTGCTGATCAATTGTGATGAGATTCCGCTGGCAGAAGGGAAGCATTTTTCGGAAGTATTTCCTGATTATAATATTGACCTTACCCTGCGCTACCGCGAGTGCAGGTCGTCCGTTGAAAAACTGCAGCAGGACTCTATATTCCTGATTGATGACTGGTGCAGCCAGTATGAGAGCAAGATCCGTGAGAAAGGAGGGATTGGATTCTTTCTCGGTGGTTTGGGACCTGATGGGCACATCGCTTTCAACACGAGGGGATCTGATCTTTTTAGCACTACCAGGCTTACAGAAACCAACTTTGAAACCCAGGCTGTTGCAGCGTCCGATCTGGGTGGAATTGAGATCTCCGCCAATCGGTTGGTCATCACTATTGGTCTTGAAACCATTATCAATAATCCTGAAGCTACCGCAATCATCATTGCTGCTGGTGAGGCCAAGGCCAATATGGTCAAGCAATCACTGGAGAGTGAAATGATTAATCTTTTTCCCGCCAGTGTGCTCCAGAAACTCAGAAACAGCCGGTTTTACATTACTTCAGGGGCAGCTTCACGCTTAAATGACAGTGTGAATCGGTTCTTTCATGCCGGGCAATGGACTCACGAAAAAACTGAACGGGCTATTATTGAACTTTGTAAGAAGTTGGGAAAATACGGGCACCATCTTTTGCCTGAGGATTTGAAAAATGACCCGTATGCAAGGTTGATTCCCAATGCTAAAGATAGCGAAGCTGTTGTAAACGCTGTAACGGAAAGTATCATTGAGAAAATGGAGAAAGGAATGCGAAAGGAAGAAAACGAGATATTCCTGCATACCGGACCCCACCATGATGATATTATGCTGGGTATTCTTCCCTTTATTGCAAACCATATTCGTGTCCATTCCAATGATTTCCATTTTGCGGTCCTTACTTCCGGGTTTACCGCTGTGACCAATCGTTTTGTTACCGATTTGCTCGTGGAGACCAAAAAGTTTCTGGATGATGGGCAGATCCAGATGGTGGATTATCCTGACTTTTATGAGGTCGGCTACAAATTAAAGAGTGATAAGGATGTATACCATTACCTGAACAAGGTTGCCGCCGGTGAACATCATGAGCGGCGCCGAGGAGTTTGCCACCGGGTTGTTCGGGCTCTGGTCCACATTTACAATATTAAGAGTACAGAACAACTCAGGGATGTCATCAATGAGGTTCTGACGATCCTGAGAAACAGCTATGACGGAGAGAAAAATCCTCCCAAAATTCAGCAGCTGAAAGGTATGATCAGAGAGTTTGAAGAAGAACTTGTTTGGGCACATTACGGATTGCAGGTGAAAAATGTTCGTCACCTCCGCCTGGGCTTTTATCAGGGTGATATTTTCACCGAACAGCCTGAACAGGAGCGCGACGTGCAACCCATCCTTGAGATGTTCCGTGAGCTGAAACCAACAGTGCTGAGTCTTACCTTTGACCCGGAGGGCAGTGGCCCCGATACACACTATAAGGTACTTCAGGCTACTGCAGAAGCACTGCGTCTTTGGAAAAAGGAAGCTGACCTGAGCAAACTCCGGGTGTGGGGATACAGGAATGTATGGTACCGCTTTCATCCCGCTGAAGCCAATGTCGTTTTTCCTGTTTCCCTAAATGCCATGGCGGCAATGAATGAGGCTTTTACACATTGTTATGTGAGTCAGGTGGATGCATCCTTCCCAAGTTATGAGCTGAATGGGAAATTCAGTGACCTTGCACAGAAGATTTGGGTCGAACAACTAAAAGATATCCAGCTGTTGCTAGGTAAGAATTATTTTTACCTGAACCCCCATCCCAAGATCAGGGCAACGCACGGTTTGATTTTCCTGCGCGAAATGAGCGTTGATGAATTCCTTGGCCATGCTCGCGAGCTCAAGAAATCGATGGAGGGAATGGTTCGCTAATTAATGCACTGTTTTTTTTCAGAGAAAAGGGTTCAAAAGAAAACCCCCTTCCTTTATCCCATATGGGGAGCAGGAAGGGGGTTTCTGCTTTATTGAAGGTTTTTATTTCTGCTGGTGCAAATGAACATCCATTTGCGGGAAAGGAATATTGATTCCTTCCTTGGCAAAAACGTCATACACTTTTTCCTGCATTTCAAAGAAAACTGCCCAGTAATCGGCTCCGTTAACCCAAGCCCTTACTGTTATGTCTACACTGCTGTCACTCAGGGAAGAAAGCACAATAGCTGGTTCAGGGTCCTTCAGAATCCTGCTGTCATTGGAAATCAATTTTGACAACACCTCTTTTGCTTTCGGGAAACTGTCTCCGTAGCCAATGCCAAAAACCCAGTCAACTCTCCGGGTGGGTAATGCACTGTAATTGGTCATGGGGCCTGTAGAAAGGGGGCCATTGGGGATGATTATTCTTTTGTTATCAGGTGTATTCAGGATGGTATTAAATATCTGGACTTCTTGTACACTGCCAAGGAATCCCTGTGCTTCAATGAAATCTCCGGCTTTAAAGGGTTTCAGCAAGAGGAGGATGACTCCTCCGGCGAAATTTTGAAGGGTACCTGATAAGGCTAATCCCACAGCAAGTCCTACCGCTCCAATAATGGCAATGAACGAGGTCATTTGAATGCCAACCATTCCAAGGATGCTTATGACCACAAGTACTTTTAAAGCGATTGTAATAAATGTGCGGAGAAATGAAGCAAGCGAAGCTTCCATTTCTCTCTTTTCAAATGTTTTTTGAAGGAATTTGCTAAACTTTTTGATGAGCCAGAAACCAATGATAAGCGCCGCAATGGCACCAATAAGTTTCAATCCGTAAGTCACCAGGAAAGAGTTAATCATTTCCATTATGTTACTCAGGTTGCCGCCTTCTAATCCAAGGTTTTCCATAATAATGCTGATTTTGATTTAGTAAAAAAATGACCTTATAATGGGAATTGGTAAAGTAAAACAATTCGTAATTTGCAGTATACTTTATCCAACGCTATATCTCACCAATTGTTCAAACCATGTATTGCTGGAAAAAATTCAGGTTGATTTTATCATAATTTTATTTTTTTATCCACGATAAATAAAAGGATCGTAATCCTTTTGTATTTTTGCATGCTCCACTCAAAAATTGCTGGATCGTTATGGCATTAATAGAAGAAATGGAACAGCAAGGCATCTTTCTGTTCCGTCATCGAGGAACGCTTCCAATTTTCATCCTGGTGGCAGGATTAATCTTTTTTGTTTTTTCCGAATACTTGAGAATATCTTTGGGAGAACCACCGCTTTGGTTTGACCGCTATGATCAGATTCTGGCCCTGTTTTTTTGCCTGCTGGGATTTTCCATCAGGGCGTACACCGTTGGTCACTCTGCCAAGAACACTTCAGGACGCAATACAGCTAAGCAGGTTGCCGATGAGGTAAATACTACCGGAATCTATTCTGCAGTCAGGCATCCGCTATACGTTGGGAACTTTTTTATGTGGCTTGGCGTTGCTGTGCTTACAATGAATGTTTGGTTTATCCTGACGTTTATTTTGCTTTACTGGGTATATTACGAAAGGATTATGTTTGCTGAGGAGCAATACTTGCGTCAGAAATTTGGGGAAGTATACCTGGAATGGGCAAGAAGAACCCCTGCTTTTATTCCTCGGTTTAGGAACTGGGAAAAGCCCGCATTGAAATTTAACTTGAAGAAAGTACTGAAAAAAGAAAAAACCGGCCTGCTGGCGGTTTTTTCCGTATTGTTTCTGTTCGATTTCCTTCAGGATTCCATCCGGAAGGGATTGCCTGACCTTAAGATAGACTTTTGGGTTATCGCCTTTATCTTTAGCCTGATTTTTTACTTTTTCCTCAAATCATCCCAAAACCGGCTTTCCTTTTTAAGGGAAGAGGCCTAAAAATGCAGTGCTGTCGCACTGTTTCATTTTTAGAGAACTTAGGCTTCCGTTACCTTCATCTTGTCAATTTCATTGAGGGCAAAGGCATATGCGCCAATTGATACGGCTTTGCTGGTACCCAAACGTGTGATGCCTATTCCGGTTCTCTTTAATGAATCATAGAAAACGGTTTTTTCAGAGAAGGGCACTTTGATCCGGCTTACTTTACCGGCAATGAATTCCTGGGTATGCGATTCATCCTCAAGGTTATAAGCGCTAATCTCCATGCGTCCAACCTTGCGTCCGTCCAGTTTCTCAATGGTGCTGTTTAACTCCCTAATGGTTTCGGGGAGGAACAAGGGCCAGGCATTGGCAAGGCCACCCCCAATCACTACCAGACCATCAAATAGCGTCAGGGCGGAAGCCAGTGCTTCCCCAATAGACTCGCCCATCTGCCTGAACGACTCCCTGGCAGCCTCCTGATGTCCTGATCTTTCCCCCTTGGCAATTTCAAAAATGTCCTTGGGTGAGAGGTCTTGTGCGGCGCAGTCGGGGCAGTGTTCGCCATACACCCTTTTGATTGCACGGATGCTGACACATTCTTCTGAGAAGGAGTGAGGGTGAATTTTACTGCGCACCACCCAGATTTCGCCTGCTGCACCATTGTCGCCAATGATAAGTTCATTGTTTCGCACCAGCCCTGCACCAAACCCTGTACCCAGGGTGATCCCGATCAGATTTTTGTACTGACGGGTGCTGCCGGCTTTTCGCAACATTTGGTTCACCATGGGTAAAAACCCGGAAATAGCCTCGCCATATGCAAACAGGTCGCCATCGTTGTTAATGTAAACCGGGACCTGGAAGGTTTCTTCCAGCATAGGTCCAAGGGCTACACCTCCCCGAAAACCCGGCAGGTTTTCCAGGTCGCCGATGATGCCATTGGGATAATCTGTTGGGCCAGGAAAGGCAAAACTGATGGCATCAGGTTTTTGATCAAGTTGCTGGCTGGCTTCCTTAAATCCCTTCAAAATGGTTTCTAGGCAGCGCTGAAGATCATGACCGTGAGAAGGATGGGTGATAGGCCTTATAATCTCACGGTTCCCCTGTATGGCTGAGAAAACGAAATTGGTTCCTCCACCGTCAAGGGTCAGTACGATTCGCTTGTCATTGATAAAGTCCATCAGGCGGATTGAATTTTTCGGGAAACATAGAATGCCGTGTAAAGAATATACAAGATGGCAGCCAGGGGAACCAGCAAACCAATGGTCACGGAGGTATTGTCAGCAACCAGACCCATAAGCGGCGGAATGATAGCCCCGCCAACAATGGCTGTAACCATAAGCCCTGAGATCTCATTGCTCCTTTCGGGCATTGCATCAACCGTGATCGAAAAGATCAGTGGGAAAATATTACCAAACCCGAGGCCGGTAAACAGAATACCAAGAATTACCAGGTTCTGAAGCGGCGAGAGCATCAGCACAAGGCCCGTTAAGGATAACAAAGCAGAAATGAGCAAAAAGCGCTTTGGTTGAAGGTAGTTCAGAATGACAGAACCTAAAAACCGCCCGATCAGGATCGAGATAAAGAAAAAGGCATTACCCAATAAACCCCAGGTCTGCAAATCAATGTTGAATTTATTGCTGAGCAGGATGGGCGTTCCTGAGCTGATTGAGACTTCTGCCCCGACATACAGGAAAATACCCAACACCATCATGGCAATGAATGGATTCTTTAAAAGGGATAGGGAAGAGGAGAAACTTGCCGGGGTAGCATCCAGCGCTTTCTTTTCTTCAATGCGGGTAAGCCCGATGATAACCAGCGTGAGCAGCAATGCAGCACTGTAAATGGGGAAAAGGATCTTCCAGTCCAACCCGAACCATTTGGCGGCGGCAAAAGGAATAAGCGATCCCGACAGGGAGCCTATGGCTTTGATGAATTGCCCGAGGGTAAGATTGCGAGCGTATTTCCCTTCGGGCGACACATCGCGCATGATAGGGTTGCCTGCTACCTGGAGAATGGCTGCCCCAGCGCCAAGCAGAAGGATGGTCAGCAGGAACAAGCCGTAGCTGGACAGGCCAAAGAGTGGGATTACCAGGCCCACAAGGGCCAGGATCAAACCTAACATCAATACGGTTTTTTTGCCTTTCCGGTCCTGGAAGATGCCCATGGGGACCGATAAAATCCCAAACATGATGAAACCCATGAAGGCAATGATCTGGGCTTCAAAATTGGAAAGACTGAACTGTACCTTTGCCAGTCCGACAAAAGGGCCTACAGCATCGCCGAAACCCATACACAAAAATGCCAGGAAGATCGGGAAACTTTTATTTTTTGCCATGTTTCTTGTTTTTGGTTTGTTCCTTTATTGTGAAAGTGTATTTTGGACAATTAGCGGATTGTTGCTTTGCAAAAATAAACAATTGCTAAAACGATTTAGCTTTATTGAAAAAAAAACCGCTTCAAAATACGGGTTGAAGCGGTTTTTTTTAAAGTCTTTGAAATTAGATGATGTCAGTTTCAGGCAACCCAAATTCTTCGACCATACGGATATTCATTTTTTCCAGGGCATCGAGGATGGGCTGATAAATCTGTGGAATCACTGGAATATGAACGCCTTTTACACTGATTTCGTTTTTCAGGATCATCTCAACGCCTACGGCGGCCGGGAGAGCAACCGTTCGGGCAATGGCTGTGTCGGTTTCAAGGGTGCCGAAATCCAGCATAGACGATTTGATCACTTCGCGCTTTCCATCCGGGTAGGAGGCCAGGAAAATGTGCTGCATCGCAACCATGTCACGTTCCTGTTGCCCAAGTTCCATCTTGGCGATCATCAGATCGGAAATGATCTCAAACGGGGTATCGTTCTGACGATTCATGGGCATATTTTCAAAAACACCAAGCCATTCAATTGCTTCAAGGGCATAAGCATCCACCGGGAGGCCCAGGTATTTTGCGGCCTTGTCACGGATATTGCTTGCGTCAGCTTCACCAATCAGCAATGCGACCATGTCGGCATAGGTTTTTCCGGTAAAGTCGTAGTTATCGCTGCTAATGAGCTTCAAAGCCTTCATCGCATCCAGGCTTTCGCACCAGCCCGGGTAGCGGAAAGTGCCGCGCATCATGGTTTTGGTTTCTGGAATCCCGTAAAGTTCAATGTAGGGCAGGCTGTCGCGGTTGGGATAGATCTCCAGCTTTTCAACCTCAGGAAAGTCAACAGATAATGGGTTCTTGAAAAGGTCCTGGGTGGGGATGTAATGCACTTTTTCGTGCCTAAGATAGTTACCATCATTATTTCCTGCCATAACGACCCCTTTGGGGCTCCAGGAGAATTTGTACTTAAAGGGATTGGTGGCAGCCTCTGGTGCCGGCAGGGCCCCGCAAAGGCTATAAAATTCTTCGACCTTTCCGCCACGGTCGTGAACGTGATCAATGATACGCATGGCACCCATATGGTCAATACCTGGGTCGAGGCCCAATTCGTTCAGAATAATGATCCCTGCATCCTTTGCCTCCTGGTCCAGGGCCTTCATTTCGGGTTTTACATAAGAAGTGGTCACCATATCCTTTTTGTGCTTGATGCAATGCTTGGCAACCATAATGTGGTGAATCCAGGGTAAGAGGCTTACCGTCAGGTCGTGTGAGGCGATCATTTCATCCAGTGCAGCGGTGTTATCCACCGTCCAGGCAACAGCTGCCCCGTTTGGATGACCGTGAATCATGTTTTCGGCTTTCGATTTCGTACGAGTAGCCACAGTAACAAAATAACCCTTGTCGAGCAGGTAGGTGACGATGGGCTTGACAACCATACCGGCACCAAGAATCAGAACTTTTTTCATACAAATGAATATTTAAATGGTGTTTGGAATAGGCTTTATTTTTTCAGGTATTCTTCTATGTATTTAAAATCGGGCGTAAGTTCGCCATTAAGCAGAATCAGCGCTTTTTTGATCGGTCCGGGCAGGCCAACCTGTTCAAAAGGAACAGAATAATCGGCCTTTGCAATGGGCTCCATAAAATTAAACAAGGCATCAGCAAAGGCCTCGGAAGAATCCCTGGGCAGTTCACTTGGCAAAATGTCAACGGCCATTACCAGCATGCCTTCACCCTTGAATCCCATGAGGGGTTCGCGCTTGAAGGGGTTGTAAACAAAAACGGGATCTTCAATTTTTGTTCCCTTATGGGTAAT
Organism: Bacteroides sp.; assembly: GCA_036351255.1. NCBI lineage: Bacteria > Pseudomonadati > Bacteroidota > Bacteroidia > Bacteroidales > Bacteroidaceae > Bacteroides > Bacteroides sp. Next base: position 32,484 of record JAZBOS010000079.1, on the reverse strand, counting down.
CTCAATGGAACCATCGGGATCACATGTCACATCGCCTATGACGGTCAACTTGGGCCTGCCTGCTTTAAAGGCTTTTTCAAGGTAGTCTTTGGTCACGATCCTCGGATATCTTGCATCCCAGTACATACAGTTCATCAAGATGGTCAGGTGGGGAATGTATTGCTCAAAGTCGTTTTCATACTTCTCAGGATGCTGGTAATAATCCTGAAGGTCAAAGACAGTGCCATCCGTTCGCCGCGAGATATGTTTTTCTTTAAAGATGATTTTGTAAATAATGTTTTTGGGCAAGTTCTTCTCATTTCTTAAACGAAGTAACTCTTCAGGCGTAATTTCCATGGAGGGCAGCAGGTTTGCTATCTCTTGTGCACCATTGGAAACGTTGCCATAACCCGTAAATCCAATGGTGAAAGGTTGGAGTGCTTCCGGAAGCCCTTTTTCGGCTATCTGGCGGCTTGCTTCAGCAATGTGTCGCTTGGCTTCTTCCAGCGAGGTGTAATGATGTGATTGTTTGATATGGATGAATGGGTTATCTGCCATGCCAAGTTCTTTGAGGCGCTGCCCCATGCTCCACAGCGAGTTGATCATCCCCGCCAGACCGGCAAACTTTCCGAAAAAAATAAGCCGCTTGTTTTGCTCATCGGCAATGCGCTCATAATCAATGAGATTACAACCATTCTCCATCATCTTTTTCAGCATGGGCATATTGTATGGCTGCCCTTTAATGACGTGGCTGAAAAAGACATAGGTTTTGTTTTTTTCAAAGGTATCCAGGGGGATTTCTTTCACACCAAAGATCACAGGGCATTCTTTTAGGTCTTTTTCCACCCGCGCGCCAGCCTGCCTGAATTCATCATCACTGAAAATTCTTTTGGGAGAAGTTTGAACCACAAACTCCAGGTTTGCCTGTTTGATTAGCTGTTCAACGTGCCGGGGTGTGATCGCCACCCTGCGTTCCATTAAGTACTTGTCTTCATGCCTAATCCCTACACATACACCCATATATCAAACTTTTATCTATTAAATCAGGTATTTTGAAATTTCACGGCAAACATAACAAAAAAAACCTGTCAAAAGAGGGAATGGTGAGGGTATATTTTCATTATTCATTTTCATTCTAAATAATGGGAAAAAAGGGCTTTGTGTTTTATTGTTTTTCTGGCTTCCTTACATTTGTAATAAGCTCCCTTAAAAAATTTCAAGGACAGATCATAATCCAATTTTTCCCTTATGAGAAAAAGTGCTTTGGATTTTACGGCAGGAGGGATTGCGATGCTGACGGCCTTAGTAACATGCTTTCAGGATGTGCCCTGACTTTTCCGGTGAATTTCCAGAAAAAGTTGAATAAATAGAAAAATTTACGGCTGAGGTACGCATTTCCCCAGCTGCTTTTTCTTTTCCTGCAGATCCCGAAAATCAATAGTAGAACCAGATGTTGCGGTAATCGCGGATGTTCTCGCCCCTTGCTGCAAGCTCTTCCAGGTAATCGTAAATGGGCACATCCACATAGTTGTAGGGCGGGATGGGCTGAATGTTCTTTTCCCAAGGATGGAACTCATACACCCTGGCGCCATTGGGCAGGATCATCACCAGGCGGTGGTCCTGCCAGGCCATCAATTGGTTTTTGCCCAGCTTGGGAACATTGAAGACAGGTTCGTCGGTACGGTCAAGGCCCGGCAAAAGCCTTGCTTCTTCTTTACGCTCCTGCAGTATCCGGGCGATCGGAACCATGTATCTTTTGGTCTCCTCCTTGCCTTTCATGTTAAAGGTATAATAAGGATCAATCCCGATGCTCTTCAGATCCAGGCGAAGTTTTACGGTCTCAAAGCGACGAGAATTCTCCACGGTGAACACCTCCTGGTTGTAGACCATCATCCCTGCTTCACGGATGCGCTTCACGGCCTTCATGGCCTCTGGGGTGATCTCATACGAATGCTCAAAATGAGTAATGATACTTATTTGCCTTTTCCCGTATTCAACAAAAGAAGCAAGCATATCGATGGTTTTCTGGCTTAAACGCTGGGGCAGGACCACGGGGGTGCGGGTGCCAATCCTGATGCGGTAAACATGTTTTTTGGCTGCTACCTCCTCCAGGATGGACCGCAATGTTTCATCGCGCATCACCATGGGGTCTCCTCCCGTGATCAGCACATCGCCCACGGCAGGGTTTTCATCCATCCAATCGAGCGCTGCCCGGAGGTGTTCCTTTTTTGCCAGGGCATGGGGATCGAGCACCTGGTCGATTTCCCAGTTGCGCTGACAATACACACAGATCTGTGCACAGGTGTTGTAAGGCTTCAGGATGGCGATGCCTGGATAGCGGCGTGTAACAAGGTCAACGGGCGAGGTGTCATGCTCTCCCATAAAATCAAACTGAAGACCTCGGCTCTCGCGGTTCTCTACCATTTTCTGAACATAATCCAGTGGCGGGATCACCTGGGCACGAACCGCGTGATCATAACCGATGTTTAGCTTATTATCCATCAGGCTCAGATAATAAGGCGTGATGCCAAACGGCACTTTGTTTTTCGCAGCAAGGGTAATGGCCTCCCGTTGTTCCTCGGTGAGTTCAATCAGATCAAACAGGGGCTGCGCATCTTTGATCACATGTTTCAAATGCCACTGGTAATTGTTCCAATCATCCTCTGTGGCATTGAAATAACGCATGATTCGTTTCTGGTTCGCTTTGCGCCAGGCAATGACTTCTTCTTCGAGCCCGCTGGGATATTTACGCAAATATTTGCTCATATTCGACGAAAGCTCATTGAGCATTTCGGCCCTGACCTCAGAGGCTTTCCGGCCTTCCATCTGCAGGAAATCGGGGATGCCTTTCTTGGCCTGCTTCGATTCAAAATAAATGTTCGAACGGCCATCCACCCCCCTGAACAGATTAATAAATTCAAGAAGAAAGCCAGCTGAAATCTCGTGCTTCAGGGCTTCCAGTTCTCCCTTTGCGAGCCGGAAAAGAAAGTTTAGCGCTGATACACCAGTCCTGTATTCATTGACTGGCCCGATAATGCTTTTAAACACCCTGATGGCCTCCCTGACCGTCGATTTCTCCAGGATGTGCAGGTCATTGTCCACTTCAAAGATCCTTCGCTCAGCCTTCTCCAGATAGGAATACAGGCTTGCCCGGGCATCTTCCAGTGAGGGAGCATCTTTTAAAACCTTGTAAATATCAGGATTAGCCTCCCATAAACGGTTTACATAAGCTTCGATGTCAACTATAAAGCGGGGTTTTACGCTGTCAACGGCATCGGTGAAGACATCATCGATGATCCGGGTCTGCAATACCGTCCGGGTTCCTTTCGGGTCTCCCGTACCTTTTTTGGGATTACTTTCTTTTTTCATGACCTGATCTGTTTGATTTACAGGTAAAAATAGAAAAATAGAATTAGTCTCAAAAGAAATTTAGACAGGAATTTATGGGAATATTCTCATTAAATACAAAAACCAGTTCAATAGATACAAAATAATAGGGTTAATGCTTATTTTGATTGGTCTGTTTTCCCAGTATTTTCAGGGCTTTCAGGGACCATGGAGATAGTTAATACGGAGTTAATACGGAGTTTATTCGGTTTAAACCGAATAAACTCCGTATTAACTCCGAGCGTAGTATGGAAATGGGATGAGAAAAATTAATTTCGGAAAGCCGTGGGGATGATATCAGCCAAGCCTTTTCTTTACTTTTTTAGCGAGGGATTTATCGTCAGAGCAAAAAAAGAGAGGCTGTCATCAGGAATTTTTCTGTGACAGCCTCAGGGTTTTCAGGCAAGGAGGAGTTAGTTAAATATCCTGGGGGTATTGGGTGAAACCCTTTCTTTATTAAATCCGCCAAGGGACGCCTGGATCATGATTTCGTGCGAGCCACCGCTGTAACGGCGGTTTACCCCGATGCTATAATCGTAAGCATAACCCACGCGGATGGCAGGACTAATGGCATAACCAAGCATTGCTGACACAGCATCTCCCAGTCGATAGGAAAATCCGGTCCAGAGCAGTTTGTTGAAATAGGCCATCATATTGACATCAAACTGGGTGCTTCGCTGATTGCTTTTGATCAGCAGATAGGGCTCCAGGTCAACATTCGGGAACACATTGTCGAAACGGTATTTTCCATACATATAGTAATGCCTGGGGGCATAGTCAATGCCGGCATTCTCAACTGAGCGGTAAAGGTGTGTGATGGCAAAGCCCATCCGGAGGTTGGGGTCGGTATATTCCAGGCCGAACGAGAAGTCGGGCTTGGTATAAGTCTCCTTTGTGAACAATCCATTGGGATCGTTAGGATCCTCGTAAGTCAGTTGTGTGCCGTCGATGGTTCGGTTGACCACACCAGCGCCAAGTCCGAATATCAGGTGTGATACCACGCCAACCTGCACAGGGAAAGCGTAATTGGCCCGGATGGTCAGGAAGTTCTCATAACCCAGCTTATCGTTGATGATGTTAATCCCCAGCCCGCCGTAAATGTCCTGGATATAGGAACTGGCATTGAATACCTGCGATGAGGGTGCATTGTCAAAGCCAATCCATTGCTGGCGGGCTACCAATGAGAAGTCGAAGGTATTGGTCAACTGCAGGGAGGCAGGGTTGAAGATCTTCTCATTAAACATATACTGGCTGAAACTGGGATCGTTCTGGGCGAACGATGCCATTCCCGAAAGGGTGAGGGCCAGGATGAATACCAGGGTCTTTTTCATGCCAAAAAAGCTTTTAAATAAATGGCCACGCACGACTCGCAGGAAGTGCTCTGTTTTTGCTTTCATGTGATTTAAACCTGTTCGTTTCATGACCAAAAGTTCATTTGTTTATAAGCAGGCAATGTCCTATTAAAGCGATTCGGGTTATTGATTCTGCAACAATTGGTTGGCTTCGCTCAGGCTGATCCTTTCACCATCGCGGAAAGCTACCACAAAAGCATCAAATCCCAGTTCGCGCAAGCGGCGGTGTACATCCATCGCCTGATCCATTTGTCTGAACGTCCCCACTGAATATCGGTGAAAGCGGTCCATGTCGTAGTAATACAGAATATCCATTTCAGGGAAGGCTTCCATAATCCGGCGGTAATATTGCGGGTGGACCGGGTTGCGGGTAGCCGCAAACTGCACCATGAACTCAATGCCACGGGCATAATGAGCCTCTTTCTCCAGGGAGTTGAGGTAACGGAAACTGTGGCGTGGTGCGTCGGCTAGGAAGGTGTTGAAGTCGGGCATCGGGATCACCTCAAAGGTAGCCCTGCGGTTGAGCCGGTGTTCTTCTGGAGTTTTGGCATTGACCACCACCAGGTCCATCTTTCCGTGGCCAAAGGGATACAGCCGGTCCTCGCTGACGCCTCGGCTCAGGAGGTAATCAATGACGCTGTGGGCCCGTTTTTGCGAGAGGTAGAAGTTAAACAGATAGCCGCTGACCTCATCGGTGTGGGCGTGGACCACCAGCCCTGCTCCGGGTTGGGTATCGAGGAAAGAAAGTACACTATCGAGTTGCAATTGTGCAAAGCTCGTCAGGTCGAAACGTGCAAAATCGAAATGAACTGTGGGCAGCCCTTCGGTAATACCTGTTATGGCCGGGCGGGTGGGGAAGCTGCCATCAGGACCAATCTCATCGTCTGTGCGGGCAGCCAACATCGGAGCCGGGCTCATCGCTACGTTCTTTTCAAATTCGGGTACCGACAGGAAGCGGCTGGCAATAAGCTTATCCTTGACCGAAAGGGATTCGGAGAAGGGGCTGAAGCCATCTTCCACCACTTCGACGATGTAGTTCACTTCTGAATCGAGCTGTGGAATACGGTAAAACCCATCGCTGTCGGATTTTACTTTCAGGATCTTGTCATTATCGCCATAAAGTATGACTTCAATACCGGGCATGGGTTCTCCTGTCTCTGCATCTGTAATGATGCCTTTCAGGTCAAAGGTGCGTGAAATAATGCGGAAAGAATACAGGTCATCATTTCCCACGCCTCCCGGGCGGTCAGAGGTGTAAAACCCACTGGTGTATTCCTTGTTGATGATGAAACCAAAATCGTCGGCGCTGCTGTTGATGGGCGAGCCCATATTGACAGGTTTGGTGAAATCACCGTCTTCATCTATTTCAGAATAAAACAGGTCGAAACCGCCAAATCCCGGGTGTCCAAAGGAAGAAAAGTACAGGATGTTTCCGGCAATATATGGATAAGCGTCGTTCAGACTGGTGTTGATTTGAGGGCCAAGGTTCACGGGCTCGCTCCACTTGCTTCCTTCGGGGTCTTTGGTCATCCTGTAAAGGTCATATCCCCCGTATCCTCCGGCCATGTCGGCGCCAAAATACAACACCTGCCCGTCTTCGCTGATGGAAGGATAGCCAATGTTGTGTTGCTGGCTATTGAGAAAAAAAAGTTCAGGAGCACCCCAGGTATTGGTTTCCGGATTGTATTTAGCCGTGTAGATGTCGCAGGTTTCCCTGGTGCCATCACGTCCGCCGCAATTCATAAAATAACCGGTCTGGGTTTCGGGATCGTAGTTGAGGAAGCCTTCGTAGAATTCGGTGTTAATTTCGCCCTTGATCAAAGCTGGCTCGGTCCATTCGCCGGTGGTGCGGTTCAATTTTGATTCATAAATGCTGGAGAATCCTGTCCCGGTCCTGGTGTCGAGGCGGCCAGTTTCAGTATAGGTCGAAGCAAAGAGGATGCGGTCGTCAGGGAAAAAGGCGACACCCCATTCCTGCCCTGTGGTATTCAGCGGCCTTTCATTAACGACCTCGAACAGGGTTTCTCTAAAGTAGTTTTCTTTGCTGAACTTGGCTGACTCAAGGAGTTTCCGGCCAAAGCGGTCTCCGGGAACCTTTTCCAGGTAGCGGTTTGCAAATTCTATGGCCAGGTCAAAATCTTCCAATCCCAGGTTCATCTCACTCAGGTGCATATAAATCTCCGGGTTGTCGTAACCCACATTCATGGCCAGGGTGTACCATTTCCGGGCTTCTGCATAGTTAAGCATTTGCCGGTAGGTCTGTCCTAGCCTGAAAGAAACCTCACGCCGGATATTGGCTGTGCGGTCCCGTTTCAGGATGGCTTCGTAGGCATCCTTGGCCAGGGTATATTCTTCTTTCCGAAAATGTTCATCCCCGGCTTCAAGCAGCTTCAGCACCCTTTGTGCCGAGAGGGGCATGGCCAGAAGGACCAGCAGCCCGTAGATCAATATCTTTTTCATTTGCTTGGGATATTTCATTTTATTTGCTGAATCTCAAATTGATGCTGTTTATTTTTTTATTCCCGGGTTCGCTGGGTTTTGCATTGCACCCTGCTTAGACCTTTATCAATCCCTGTGGCGAATGACCGTGACAGAACCCTTCAGTAATGTTTTCTGGTTGTTGTGGTCAATGATTTCCAGGATGTAATAATACGTTCCGGGGCTTACATTGTTGCCATTATGGGTGCCATCCCAGCCTTCGGTGCCTTCATAAACGGCCTGTCCCCAGCGGTTAAAGATAACGAGATCGTGGTCTTTGCCAAAAATGTCATTGATGCCGTCCTGATCAGGGGTAAAGGCATTGGGTAACCCGCTGATGCTTACCGTATAGGGCTCGGATTGTCCGGTGCACTCATCAAGGGTTGCGACCACATAAACGACTTGGCCGTTCTTTAATTCGCTGCTTCGGAATATATTAGAGGTTCCGTTCTGAACCGATACACCATCCACAAAGAACTCATAGTTGTCGTAATTGGCAGGAACGGCCGTAAAGGTAATGGTCTGTCCGAAGTAGGCGGTACCGGGAGGATCCACCTCAAGGGTCACTTGTGGCGATGGCTTCAGAATGACCTGGATGGTTTCCATACGCATGCAGCCATCCGCATCGGTGACCACTATGATGTAATTTTCGAGGAATGGCGCTACGGCAATGAAATCAGGGGTCTCATCCAGAAGGTTGGCCTGGTCATCAAACCACTGATAATAATAAGGCTGACTGCCGCCTTCCACAGTGATGAATCCGCCCAGGAAGAGGGTTTCTTCGTCATCACAGATCTCGGGATTGTCTACCGTAAGAATCAGGTCAGATAATGAGATCGTGACGGTATATTCTGCTGTGCAGCCTAATTCGCTGGTAACAGTGAGGAAATAGGTGATGGGCGTGGTTCCGGTATACAGGACCTGGGGATTTGCCTCGGATGAGGTGAAGCCTTCAGGGTCTGAGGTCCAGGAGTAGGTATAGCCTTCCACTGCATCCCCGCCGATGAAAACGGGTTCAATCTCTGACTCGCTGCAGAACACAATGTCGTCCGATACCTGGGCCACTGGTGCAGGGTAAACGGTAATGGTGACTTCCCCGCTGGCCTCACAGCCAAAGGCGCTGGTAACCGTAACATAATAAGTGGTGGTAACTTGCGGGCTGACTGAGGGGTTGCTTTCGGTGCTTTCAAAACCTTCCGGATCGGAGGTCCAGACATAGGAATAATCTTCAGGGGCATCTGGATCGCCAATTTCAATGGATTCGCCCTCACAAATGTCGGTATCTTCGGCGATCACTACAACGGGAAGTTCATGAACCGTTACGGTAATGCTGTTCTGTTTCGAACAGCCCGTTTCGATATAGGTCTCAGTGAGGGTATATATGGTAGTAACCTCCGGGCTAACCGTTGGATTGGAAATGGTCGGATCGGAGATGCTTGGATCTTCGGGAACGCTGGTCCAGAAGAAGGTACTGGTGGGATTGGGTTCAAAATCATCGGGACCAATCACCACGCTTTCACCAAAACAGATATCCTTGTCAGTGCCCGCATCGGCTTCCGGAGCAGGATTAACGGTAATGGTCACGGAAGCAAAGAAGGTACATTCGCCAACCACCTCATGAATGGTGTATGTCGTAGTGATTTGCGGTGTGACCATCGGATTGGGCACCTGGTCGTCAAATACTTCTTCGGGATTGCTGCTGGTCCAGTAATAGGTGCTTCCGGGGTTAGGCGTTTCCGGCCCAAGGGTTACAGATTCACCCTGGCAAATGGTCTGATCCTCACCCGGGTCGGGAGCCTCGCCCACAACGGTGATGGTTACCGAATTCTCATTCTGACAACCAGTGTCAAGATAGGTCTCAACAAGCGTATAAACCGTAGTAACCGTGGGGCTAACAGTAGGATTGGAGATGGTGGGTTCCGTCAGGCTGGGGTCTTCGGGAACGCTGGTCCAGAGATAGGTGCTGGTGGGAGAGGGGACTGGGTCTGATGGCCCTAAGATCACCTCTTCTCCCAGGCAAATGGTCTGGTCTGGTCCGGTTTCAGCAGGTGGTAAGGGATTAATGATCACCTCAATGGTGTCAGTCGAGCTGCATCCATTTTCAGTATTGGTGACGATCACCGAATAAGTTCCGCCTTCGGTAACGGTGATAGTCTGGGTTTCTTCACCGGTTGACCAAAGATACTCACTGTCGGCAAAGAAGCCAGCATCGAGGATGACCTCTTCGCCTTCACAGACCGTAATATCTTCCCCAAGGTCAACCAGGGGGCCCTCTTCAACGAATACAGTGATCTCATCGGTGTCCTCGCCGCATTCATCAGATACGGTAACATTATAAGTCGTTGTTTCTAGTGGAGAAACGACAATAGAGGCGGTGGTTTCTCCCGTGCTCCAGAGGTAAGTATCTCCACCTGAAGCGGTCAGTGTAGCCGTTTGCCCCAGGCATATGGTCTGGTCGGGGCCTGCATTGGCCTCAATGGGATCGGGTTGGGTAATCAGGATACTCAGACTGGCTTCGCAACCATTCTGATCGGTTACCGTCACAAAATAATCGCCTGCAGCCAGGTTCTCTGCCGTTGGTCCCGTGGGGCCGTGATCCCAAACGTAGGTATAGGGCTCCGTTCCGTTTGAAGCCGAAACGGTTACTGATCCGTCACTTCCTCCATAACAAGTCACATTGTTCAGGGCAATAACCTGGAGGAGGATTTGAGGCGGATTAACGATGGTAACGGAAGCTGTGGCTGTGCATCCCCCAAGATCCGAGACGGTCACCTGATAGGTGCCAGCCTCAAGACCGGTGGCTGTGGCTGTCGTTTGGCCATCGCTCCAGAGATAGGTAAATGGAGGGGTTCCCCCTTCTACCGAAGCTGTTGCCTCGCCGCTGGCTTCACCATAACAAAGCGGAGGAACCACATTGGTAATGGTTACGATTATGGGGTCAGGATCGACGATGGTAATCTCTTCATTCACAATACAGCCAGCGGCATCAGTTACAGAAACGCTGTAAGTTCCGGGCCCTAGGTTTTCAATGGAATTGGTTGTGGCTCCTGTGCTCCAGAGGATGGTGTAAGGAGGTGTGCCCCCCGTAATATTGACGGTAGCAGTGGCATCCTCTTCCCCGTTACAGCTGATGGGTGTACTGGTGATGCTTAGTTCAGGGGGATCGGAAACGATTACAGTAACCGATGCGCAGGCCGACTGCCCGCAGGCGCCAGATTCCCATAGTACATAATAAGTAGTGGTTTCTGGCGGAATGGGTACCACCAGGTTATTTTCTTCGCCAATGAAGGTCCCGCCGCAGCTTCCGGTAAACCACCGGAGGACCTGTCCGCTTCCGCCTGTGGCGGTAAGGGTCATGTTGCCTTCGGTGCCATTGCAGACGATAGGGTCGCTTGAACTGGCCGATAACGGTGCTACGGGGATTTCATCCACTACAACAAAGGTGGATGCAGTGTTCTCACATCCGTTGGAATCGGTCACCGTGAGGATGTATTCACCAGCTTCATCCGGGCTGATATTTGCAAGGAGTGGGTTTTGCACGGCAGAAGTAAATCCGGGATTGTCTGGGCTGGCCCAGAAATAGGAAACCATTCCGTTAGGACCTCCCTGTAATGGAACGTCGCCTCCTTCACACACCGGTCCGTCATTGGTGGCGGTTACGTCAGGAAGTTCATGAACAGTAACCGGAATTACATTAGAGAGACTAAAACATCCGTTTTCTGCAATGATCCTTACGCGGTAGCTACCACTTTCAAAAGCCGTGTAAATGGGCTGTGTTGCGTCGAGTATCTCCACACTGCCGCGCCTCCAGATGAAATCGAAACCATTGACAGGGTCGGCAATGAGATTTACAGAACCTCCGTCACAGAATGTCGTTGGCCCGTCAGCCGTGATGGTAACGATGGGGGTTTCTTTCAGCGTTATATTAATGGAAGCCGAACCAGAGTTGCCTTCACTGTCGGTAACGGTGACACTGACAGGATAAACCCCGGGCGGGGTAGAGAACTCATTGTTGAAAATGGCATAGTCTCCCTCCGGAATAAGCATTCCCGGATCAGCATCCCATTCATATGTCACAAAATTCTGGTTGCCTCCTTCCGCATAGGCAGTAAGGATAAAGGTGCCGGAACCCTGGCACACTTCTCGCACTCCATCGGGTGTTTGTATGATGACGGTAATGGGCTGGGCCATTAATACTCCCGCATGAAACAGCAGGTATAATAATGGAAAAATCCCAAGACGGGAAATTCTTCTCTTGTTACCGTGGCGAATCTGGTTTTTCATTGCTTCGCGATTATTTTTCAAAAAACGCTTCATTCTATGATTATTTCTTTCGAAAAGGTCCTGCAGCCCTGCGGACTTGTGACCCTTGCGTGATATTTTCCTGCTGATTTGGGTCTGAATTCAGACCCGTTGGCACCAGGTATGGCATCTTCATCCAAAAACCATTGAAAGGTATGACTTTCCGTTGAATTAATGTGAAGGCTAAGCATGGGTTTTTTGAACAAAATCCGCTGAAAAACCCCAAAGTTTTCCACAATCTCTACCGAAGGCAAGCTTGCAACGTTTATTTCCAGCTCACATTGCGCCTGGTTCCCCTCCTGGTCCATGGCAAAGTATTTGACCTTGAAAATACCTGGATGACTGGTGTCGAACTTTACAAAAGCCTTGTCGGAAGCTGAAAGCAGCTTGCCTTCGGCCTCCCATTGATGTCCTGCTGTTTCACTTAAGCCCTTATCAACCCTGGCAATGAGCACCAGTGGCTGGCCCTGGCAGATGCTGGTTTCTCCACCCGTAACTGTGATCTGGCAATCAAAGGGTGGGGTTCCGCTTAAAATCAGGGGAAATAACATCAGCAATGCAGAGGCGAAAGTGAATATCGGTTTCTTCATCTATGTATTATTTACAAATACCTGATTGACAATATCATTGCAAATATAAAGCCTGCCTAATCCCTGTGAATCCGTTTTGTTTGCTAAGAAGTGGAATAAAACACCTGTTTTCACCGGAGCTTTTTACCCGGGCGAAAACAACCGGAAAATAAGGCTTTTTTATTTACATCTCATTGTTTGTACGAAGGCTTGGCCCAAAGGGTTATAAAAAACGGGAAAAAACTGCCTGCAGAGGCGGTTTTTTCCCGTCTGGTTTTTCTGTTTTGTTGTTTTAAGAATGCCCCTGTTGGTTTTCCAGGAAATTCAGGCAGTTCTCCTCAATGCGCTTAAGAATGTCTTCGGCCGGAGTTTTCATGAACTTTTCGCCGGTAATTTTCTCAAACAGCTCAATATAGCGGTCGGACACACTGGCTACAAATTCATCTGTCATTTCGGGAACCGCTTGCCCTTCCTGCCCATTGAAGCCGCGCTCCATCAGCCATTCCCTGACAAATTCCTTGGAAAGCTGTTTCTGGGGCTGGCTGGCCTGCTGCCGCTCTGCATAGCTTTCCTCATAAAAATAACGAGAGGAATCAGGGGTATGAATTTCATCGATCAGGTAAATTTTTCCGTTGGCCTTCCCAAATTCATATTTCGTATCCACCAGGATGAGGCCCATCTCGTCGGCCATTTCGGTGCCACGTTGAAACAAGGCGCGGGTATAGGCCTCGAGTTGCACATAATCTTCTTCGCTAACCAGTCCGGAAGAAAGGATCTCTTCGCGCGAAATATCCTCATCGTGCCCGATCAGGGCCTTGGTGGTAGGGGTGATCAGGGGTTCAGGGAAGCGGTCGTTTTCCTTCATCCCCTCGGGCATCGGGACGCCACAGATGCTGCGTTTTCCTTGCTTGTATTCGCGCCAGGCGTGTCCGGAGAGATAACCGCGGATGACCATTTCCACCTTAAAGGGCTCGCAAAAGATGCCAGCGGTGACCATGGGATCGGGGGTATCGATCTTCCAGTTGGGAACGATGTCGGCAGTAGCGTCCAGAAAACGTGCGGCGATCTGGTTCAGCACCTGCCCCTTGTAGGGTATGCCTTTTGGGAGTACTACATCAAAGGCCGAAATACGGTCGCTGACCACCATCAGCATCAGGCGGTCTTCAATGGTATAAACATCGCGCACTTTTCCTTTGTAGAAACCGGTTTGCCCGGGAAAATGAAACTGGGTTTGGGTTACAGCTTTCATAAAAAAATGGACTTTGGTTTATGCTTGGTTGTTTTCTTTTTCTCCTTTTTCTTTTTTCGGTGCGGGGGCAGTTCGCTCGTATGCATCAATGATCTTGGTCACCAGCGAATGGCGCACCACATCTTTCTCGTTTAGAAAGATGAAATCGATACCTGATACCTTATTGAGGACTTTTGTTGCTGTAATAAGGCCGGAAACTTGACTGCGAGGCAGGTCGATCTGGGTGATATCGCCAGTAATGATAAACTTGGCCGATTTGCCCATGCGTGTGAGAAACATCTTCAGCTGACTGTCGGTGGCGTTCTGGGCTTCATCGAGGATGGCAAAAGCGTTGTCGAGGGTGCGTCCGCGCATAAAGGCAAGGGGAGCGATCTCGATGGTGCCCTCCTCTAAATAAGATGCCAGCTTGGCCGGGGGAATCATATCGCGGAGGGCGTCATAGAGGGGCTGAAGGTAGGGGTCAAGCTTGTCCTTCAGGTCGCCCGGAAGGAAGCCCAGGTTTTCGCCTGCTTCTACAGCGGGCCGCGCCAGGATGATGCGCCTCACTTCCTTGTTTTTCAATGCCCTGACGGCCAGGGCTACTGCAGTATAAGTCTTTCCGGTGCCAGCAGGGCCTATGGCAAACAGCATGTCATGGCGCTTAAAGCTTTCCACCATGCGCTTTTGGTTGGGGGTGCGGGCTTTGATCAGCATCCCGTTCTTTCCGTAAAGGATCAGCTCGCCTTCCTCTTTTTCGCCCGAAGTCTCACGAATGGTTCCATCCTCGTGGGCCATCACCTCAAGGATGTTCTCTTCGGTGAGCTTGCTGAAACGATCGTAATGATTCACCATCAGCCCGAACTTCTGTTCAAAATAACGAATCTCTTCATCATCACCGATGAGTTTGAGGTCTTCGCCACGGGCTATCAACTTAAGTTTTGGAAATATGTTTCGCAGCAGTTGAAGCTTCTCTTCACGAAGCCCGAAGATGTCTGGCGGATGAAGGCCTTCCAGTTTTAATGTCTTTTCACCCATACAAGGCGGTCTTGTCCCTTTTTATCAGAAAATAATTTATTAAAAAGCCCTTTTTAAAATTCAACGGGCTGATATTATTTCTGTATTTTTACTGCTGCAAAATAACAATAAATTTGGGAATTTTCGGGTAAGCCCATTAATTTTGCCCCTTCATCAATACGCGATCTGCTGCGCTAAAAAAAGACCTTGAATGACTGTTGTTACCCTCACAAGCGACTGGGGCCTTGGGAGCCACTATGTTGGCGCTGTTAAAGGAACGCTGCTGAAGCTCATTCCGGGGGTGAACATTGTCGATATCTCTCATCAGATCCCTTCCTTCAATATCATGCACGCCAGTTTTGTCCTCCGCAATGCCTATCTGCATTTCCCAGAGAGCAGCATTCATCTGGTAGGCATCAATACCGAAGGGGGCCTGGAGAGCCCCCATATCGCCGTGAAACATCAGGGGCATTATTTTATAGGGTCCGACAATGGTATCTTCTCCCTGCTTTTTGACCACAACCCCCAGGAGGTGGTGGAGATTGATATTTTGCAGGACAGCGATTACTTTACTTTTTCCACCCGCGATGTCTTTGCCAGGGCGGCCTCAATGATTGCCGGGGGTAAAGCCCTCAGCGAACTGGGGCCCCCGCATACCAAACTGAACGAACGCATCCTGTTCAGACCGGTAGTACATCCCAACCAGATCATTGGCAAGATCATTTTCATTGACGATTATGAAAATGTTTTTGTCAACATTGACCAGCCTACTTTTCGTAATGTTGGTAAGGGAAGACCCTTTTCCATTAATTTTCGTTCGTTGGGAAGTGGCATTGACCGCCTTTCCCAGTCTTACGATGATGTGGTGGAGGGGGAAAAGCTTGCCCTGTTTGGCTCTACCGGATTTCTTGAAATTGCCATCAATCGCGGTAAGGCTTCCGGACTTCTAGGACTGTACCTCAACGAAACCGTTTCTATCGATTTTAATACGGATCAATAAAAGGATATGTTAACACTTTTCAAGAAAGAAATCAATAACTTTTTCAACAGCCTGATCGGTTATATTGTCATTGCGGTCTTTCTTATTGTCATCAGTCTTTTCCTGTGGGTGTTCCCGACGGATTACAACATCCTGCGGGCAGGCTATGCCAACCTCGATGGCTTATTTGTCATGGGCCCCTTTGTCTTTTTATTCCTGATCCCCGCCATCACCATGCGTTTTTTCTCCGATGAGATTCGCTCGGGGACCATTGAAATGCTGCTGACAAAGCCCATTACCGACCTGGGTATTATCCTTTCGAAGTTTTTTGCCGGATTGGTATTGGTGTTGTTGTCACTGATTCCCACGATTGTGTTTGTGATAACTGTTCACCGTTTTGGACTGCCTCATGGCAATCTCGATATGGGAGGCGTCTGGGGTTCTTACCTGGGGCTACTTTTCCTTGGGGCTGCATTTGTGGCCATCGGGCTCTTTGCTTCCTCTATTACCGAAAACCAGATCGTTTCTTTTATTATTGCCGTTTTCCTGTGCGGATTTATTTTCATTGGCTTTGAAATGATCTATACCCTTGAGCTTTTCGGCAAGGCCGATTTACTGATCCGCAACCTGGGGATTTATGCCCATTATACATCGATGAGCAGGGGCGTGATCGATACCCGCGACCTCATCTATTTCCTAAGCCTTACCGCCCTCTTTATTCTTTTTACCAAGATCCGGCTGGAAAGCAGGAAATGGTAGGGCAGGGGTTAACCCATAAGATAAGGAGCCTGATCGAAATGAAGATATTCAGCAAACTCAATAAACCCGATCCATCCCGCACAAGCCCTGCCCGCAGGGATGTGAAACGCCGCAACATCCAGCAACTGCTGCTGGGACTTGCCATCATCCTTGCCGTCAATGCCCTGGGTACAGTGAAATTTGCCCGCTGCGACCTGACCTCCGAAAAGCGTTACTCCCTGACTGAAGGCACCCGCAACATGTTGCGGCAACTCGACGACCTGGTGTTTTTCCGGGTGTACCTCGAAGGGGATTTCCCTGCCGGTTTCAAGCGCCTGCGCAACCAGACCCGCGAAATGCTTGATGAGTTCAGGGCTTATTCAAGCAACGTGCAATACGAGTTTATCAACCCAACGGAATCCCCTGAGCGCGAAGGCCTGATGGATATGCTTGTCCAGAAAGGCCTGCAGCCCACCCAGCTACAGGTGCGCGAAACCGACGCCTCTTCCCAGCAAGTCATTTTTCCCGGCGCCCTGGTAAGCTATCGTGGAAAGGAAGTGCCCCTTCAATTGCTCCAGGATCAGGTGGGTAAGCCTGCTGAAGATGTACTTAACAACTCGGGTCAGGCGCTCGAATACAACCTGGCCAATACAATACGCCAGCTCACCACTGAAAAGAAACAAAAAATTGCCTTCCTTGAAGGGCATGGCGAGCAGGAAAACCAGTATATTGCCGATATTGCCACCTCACTCAATGATTTTTACCAGGTTGAAAGGCTGCGCCTTGACGATAACCTGGAAGAAATCCTTGAATACCGGACGCTGATCATTGCCAAGCCCCGGATTGCCTTTTCAGAAGATGAAAAATATCTCCTCGATCAGTATATTATGCAGGGAGGCTCTATGCTCTGGTTGGTCGACCCGGTTTTTGCTAGTATGGATAGCCTGGTTCCGCCTGACTTCGAATCCATTGGCATGGCATGGCCCCTGAATCTCGAGGACATGCTGTTTCGCTATGGGGTAAGAATGAATACTGACCTGTTGATGGATCTCCGGGCAGCGCCCATTCCGGTGACCACCGGAATGATAGGCGACCGTCCGCAGATCAGCCTGATGCCCTGGTATTTCTTCCCTCTTCTCGATCCTGTGGGAGATCATAAGATTGTTAAAAACCTCAACCTGGTCCGCAGCGAATTCATCAGCAGCCTCGATACGGTCACTGCCGAAGGCGTTATGAAAACCATTTTGCTGAAGACCTCGCCCTATACGCGCGTGGTGCCAACCCCTGCCCGGGTGGCCCTCGACCTGTTACAGCAACAACCCAATGAGCAGGAATATGCAGCAGGGCCTCAGCCCGTGGCTGCACTCCTCGAAGGCAATTTTCAGTCGGTATTCCGAAACCGAATAATACCCGCCATTACGCTCCCCGAAGGCTTTCAAGCCCGCGACGAGAGCGTGCCTACAGCCATGATCGTGGTGACCGATGGCGATCTGATCCGTAACCAATTTGGACAAGGTGGACAACCCCTGCCCCTGGGATATGACCGTTATTCAGGCGAGACATTTGCCAACCGTGATTTTATTATGAATGCCGTAAACTACCTGGCCGATGATTCAGGCATCCTCGAGGCAAGGGTTAAGGATGTGCGCTTACGCATGCTCGATCGAACCCGCGTGAACCGCGATAAAATCTTCATCCAGTTAATCAACCTCCTGGTCCCGGTGCTGTTGCTGACCGTTTTCGGCATCCTTCGTTTCCTTTGGCGCAAACGCCGTTATGCAGGCAAATCACTTTAAGAAATGAAAAGAACTGCTACCATTCTCCTGATTCTGGTCTTACTGCTGGCTGCCTTTGGGTTATATTTCTACCTTTCGGAAAAAAAAGGCTCGCTGAGTCAGCGTGATCGTAATTTCCGTATCCCGGGCGAAGATACTGAGGTGGTTCGCATTGAAATGCAACGGCAGAATGGCGAACTTCTTTTGCTTGAAAAAGACCCTTCTGGCATATGGCAGGTCAACAACCACTTCAGGGCCAACGAATCTGCGGTCAGGGAGTTGCTTGGCACCCTCCGGCATTTAACGGTTCGTCTGCCTGTGGCACTCGCTGATCAGGATCAGGTCAACGATGCGCTTGAACAAGAGGGTGTATTGGTCACCATTTATGCACGCACCCCCTGGATCAGATTACCTGGCGGCCTTAACCTTATCCCGCGTACCAAGCGAATACAGCGGCTTCTTACGGGTGATGACACCCCTGATGGAGAAAGCACTTATATGCGGCTCTACCGCTCGGATATGCCCTTTGCCGTCCACGTTCCCGGCATTGAGGGCGGACTGGCTGACCTTTTTTCTACCGGGGAAACCAGCTGGCGCGACCCCGTGGTACTTGACCTCGCATCCAAACAAATCCAGAGCGTTGAGGTGAACTTCCCCGAAAGGGAAGACGAATCCTATCGCCTGGAACAGCAGTCCGATGAGATACACCTTTTTCATAAAGGGCAGAAAGTGGATCCGGCGCTGGTGGATTGGCCGAAAGTCAGCCGCTTCCTTGATTCGTTTACGGAGATGCACTATGAGAAACTTTTGACGGGTGAAGACGACAGCCTACGTTTGCGGGAAATGCGCAGCCCCTTTTTCCTGGAGATCAGTGTGACCGCTCAGAACGGACAGACCACCCGGATGCGTTTTTTCTATCGCGAAGCCAGTTCCGAAATGCTGCAAGACCTTGCACCGGGCACTGATACAGACCCCAACCGCTTCTACCTCCAAGTGAATGATGGAGCCTTTGCCCTGGCACAATACTTTGTCTTTAGCCGCATCATAAGGCCCTTCTCTTTTTTTCTGCTAAATCCCGAATCTGCAGAAAACAGCTGAGGCCAAAAATTTGGGGCATTTTAAAGCATATCTTTAATAAAAAACTATCTTTGCTACACATAATTAAAAATCAGGTAAAGTATGAAATTTATTGTATCCAGTTCGTTGTTGCTTAAACAACTGCAGGCCATCAGCGGGGTGCTGAGTACCAACAATACCCTGCCCATTTTGGATAATTTCCTGTTTGAACTAACCGACAGCGAGATCAAAATATCGGCATCTGACCTGGAAACTACCATGATTGCCCGCATCAGCGTTGACATGTCGGAAGGCGAAGGCAGCGTGGCCATTCCCGCCAAGATCCTGCTCGACACTCTGAAGACCTTCTCCGACATTCCTGTGACCCTCGATATTGATGAAAATAATTTTGGGGTTACACTGACTGCAGGCGAAGGGAAATACAAACTGGCAGGCCAGAATGGTGATGAATATCCCCAGGTTCCTGCCATTGAAAGTGAATCCACCTTCAACATTGAGTCGGATGTTTTGTTTGAGGCCATTAACAAGACCCTCTTTGCCGCCAGCAATGACGACCTGCGTCCCGTGATGGCTGGTGTGTTCTGCGAGATTGGGCAGGAAGGGACAACCTTTGTCGCCACCGATGCCCACAAACAGGTGCGCTACCGTCGCCTCGACGTGAAAAGCAATGACGAAGCCAGCTTCATACTCCCCAAAAAACCGCTTAACCAGCTGAAACATATCCTTGCCCAGGAAGACGACACCGTGAAGGTGGACTACAGCAGTACCAACGCCCGTTTTACGTTCCGGAACATCATCATGGTGTGCCGCCTGATCGACGGAAAATATCCTAATTACATTGCTGTCATTCCCAAGGAAAACCCCAACAAGATGACGGTTGACCGCAATCCTTTCCTGACCAGCATTCGCAGGGTTTCAATCTTTTCCAACAAGACCACATACCAGGTTAAACTGCGTATCGCCGGCAGTGAGCTGACCCTCTCGGCCGAAGACCTCGACTACAGCAATGAAGCGCGCGAAAGGCTCGCTTGCAGCTATGAAGGCGAAGACATCGAGATCGGTTTCAACAGCCGCTTCCTGGTCGAAATGCTCCAGAACCTCGACACCGATCAAATCAAGGTCGAAATGTCGGAACCCAACCGGGCAGGCCTGATCCTCCCGGTCGATAACGAAAACAAGGACGAAGACATCCTGATGCTTGTAATGCCTGTGATGCTCAACGCATAAATCCCTTTAAGGATGGAATATTTGAATCGCTCCGGAATTCCCCGGGGCGGTTTTTTTATGGCTTTTCAGCTAACTAGTCACAGAACCCTCAAAGCAAGCCTGATCATTTTTTATACAATAGCTTCAATGTATTGAAAATCAGGTATATATATAATAATTATAAAAACATTTTTTATGGTAAAAAATTATATATCTGTCGATAAAACTCTTACCCCCTTCTGACCATGGTCGTACCATGGTCGTGTTTCAGACGTTTTCACACGACCGTGGTAGGTCTTTGGCAGGTCTGTGAAAGGAGAATGCTGAAAAATGAGAAATTGACAGGGGATAATGGTCCAAAGGGTTTGGATGATTATTGCCAAAACGTTCAGCAGTATCAATGAAATGGAGTGTAAGGGAACAAACAACCTGGATCGTGCATTTCCTCTGATTGAGCTCCTGCCAACTTTCTTACCAAGTGGGGTTTATGTTTGGAGATAAGAATGCTATTTTAAGCCCATTCGGATAGCTCGATCCAGCGGTTGGTTTTAGTTTCAAGGGCCTCTTCGGTTTCGGCATATTTTTGTGAGGCATCCAGGAGTTCTTCGGGGGAAAGTTTACCCGTGTTCATTTTCTCAATGAGTTCTGCCTTCCGCACTTCGAGGACTTCAATTTCCTTTTCGAGTATCTCAAATTCCTTTTGTTCCTTGAAGGTGAGCTTTGTTTTCTCTTTAGTTTTTTCAGGCTTTGCCGGGGTTTCGGCTTTCTCTGTCTTTTTTTCAGCTTGCACCTGTTTGTTGCGGCTCAGGCGGTATTGGGTGTAATTGCCTGGAAAATCCTTGATGCGGCCGTTTTCTCCGAAGACAAACACGTGATCCACCAGACGATCCAGAAAGTAGCGGTCGTGCGACACAATGAGCAGGCACCCTTCATAGTTTTCCAGGAAATCCTCCAGCACGTTGAGGGTGGCAATGTCGAGGTCGTTGGTGGGCTCGTCGAGGATGAGGAAGTTGGGATTCTGCATCAGCACGGTCATCAGGTAAAGCCTTCTTTTTTCACCTCCGCTAAGTTTGCCGGCATAGTCATTCTGCACGTGATAAGGAAAGTTGAAGTAATGCAGGAACTGCGAGGCGGTGAAAGCCTTGCCCTTGCCCAGGCTGATGCTTTCGGCGATGTCGCTGATGACTTCAATCACCTTTTTGTTGTCGTTCACCTGCAGGCCTTCCTGGCGGTAATAGCCGTAGCGGATGGTTTCGCCGATGGTGATTTTTCCGCTGTCGGCCTGAATGCTGCTGGTGATGAGGTTAAGCAGGGTTGACTTGCCGCTGCCGTTGGGCCCGACGATGCCGGCCCGTTCGCCGCGTTTGAACACATAGCTGAAATCGTTTACATAGGGCTTGCCGTCAAAGCGTTTGGTAATATTTTCCAATTCAAGGATCTTCTTCCCCAAGCGTGCCATTTCCATTTTTATCTCTCCTACGCCCGTTTCGTTGCTGCGGACGGCCTGATCCTTCAGTTCGTAGAAGGAGTCGATGCGGGCTTTCGACTTGGTGGTGCGGGCCTGGGGCATGCGACGCATCCATTCGGTTTCTTTGCGCAAAAGGTTGGTGGCACGGTCGGCAAAAGCCGTTTCGGCTTCCAGACGCTCTTGTTTCTTTTCGAGGAAGTAGGAATAGTTTCCGCGATAGTTATAAAGTTTTCCGTTTTCCAGCTCAATGATTTCATTGCAAACAGCGTCGAGAAAATAGCGGTCGTGGGTGACGAGCAGTATGGTAAGTTTTTTTCGGGCGAGGTAAGATTCGAGCCATTCAATCATTTCCAGGTCAAGGTGGTTGGTGGGCTCATCAAGCAGAATCAGGTCGGCTTCTTCAATGAGTATACGCGCCAGGGCAAGACGCTTCACTTGTCCACCAGAAAGTTCATCTACCGTTGCATCGAGACGACCAATCTTCAGTTGGGTCAGCACTTGCTTCACCCGGCTTTCATAGTCCCATGCTTGAAGCGCATCCATACGTTCCACCAGCAGGTGCAAGCGTTCGTTGAGTTTGGTGTCGTGGCCGGCACCCGTCGTAGAAAGGAGCTCTTCATATTCCCTGACCGTGCGGCTTATCTCGTTATCGGCATTGAGCAGGGCTTCGGAGATGGTCAGATTGGGCTTAAAAAAAGGTTCCTGTTGCAGGTAGGCTTGTTTGATGCCGTTCTGGAAAGTACAAATCCCGCTATCAGGCTGGTCAAGACCTGCAATGATGTTCAGCAGGGTGGTTTTGCCAGTTCCGTTACGGGCAATCAGGCCTACTTTTTGGCCGACTGATACGCTGAATGACAGGTCTTCAAAAAGGACTTTCTCGCCATATGCTTTCGTAATCTGCTGTGCCTGGAAATAACTCACGGGTTTCTCTGTTTTGCCTGCTTTACTGGTGTGCAAAGGTAATGAAAAAGGAGGTTAAAAATTTTGATGGTTGTCGTGGTTGTTGTGGTTGTCTTTGTTAGGAAAGATAGAAAACTCTTTTTTCTTGCCATTTCTAACGACAGGAGTTTTGAAAAAAGGTAATTATGGGATAGGAAATCATTGGTTGGGCAAAACTTAAATGCATAAGGCCTTTCCGGGCATAAAAAAACCCCGCTTTTAGGAGGCGGGGTTTTCCAAGTTTTTCAATGAAACTTCAGGCTTTTTTGACGTTCACCGCTTTTTTTCCTCTTTCGTCCTCCGCGATCTCGAAAGTGACTTTGTCGTCGTTAGTGATTGGGTCTAATAGGCCAGTGTGGTGAACGAAAACATCTTTTTCGGTTTTGTCATCAACAATAAAACCATACCCCTTCTTCTCATTAAAAAACTTAACAATCCCGGTTTCCATAACACAAAAATTAATTGATAATGAAAAAATTAACATTCAAAAATACGATTTTCTGAATCATTCGCAAGGAAATTACATAAAAAATGAATATAAGAGGTATAAATTCTTTGGGTTAGACCGTAAGATGGGCCTTCTGGGCTTAAAAAACCCGGCAGCAGGGATTCCGTCTGGTGCAAGCAGAGAGGTGTTATTGGAACCGGTAAGCTGCCGGGGTTTAGAAAAAAATGTTTAAATACTGGCTTTGGGACCTGCCGTTTCCAGGCGTTTGCCTTCTTCGGTATCCGTAAACCGGCTGAAGTTTTCAATGAACTTTAGTGCTAGTCCAATGGCTTGCTTGTTGTATTCATCTGGCGATTTCCATGCATTCCGTGGATTGAGGATTGCAGGACTGACGCCATTAACCGTTGTGGGTATCATCAGGCCAAAAGGCGCCATTTCCTCGTATTCGGCATTGTTAATCGAGTCGTCGAGGATGGCGGTTATGATGTTCCGCGTGCTCCTGAGGTCAATGCGTTTGCCAACGCCATAAGCGCCACCGATCCATCCGGTGTTTACCAGGTAGGCGTTTGAGTCATTGGCATCCATCTTGCGGGCCAGTTCCTGGGCATAGACCGTGGGGTGGAGCAGCAGAAAGGCCGCCCCAAAAGCTGCCGAAAAGGTAGGTACAGGTTCTTTGATGCCAAGTTCGGTGCCAGCCAGCTTGGCAGTGTACCCGCAAAGGAAATAATACATTGCCTGGTCACGTGTCAGGCGCGATACAGGTGGAATGACACCAAAGGCATCGGCAGTGAGAAAGATGATTTTTCTAGGGTGGGTGCCTTTTGAAACCGGTTTTACGATGTTCTGAATATGATAAATGGGGTAGGAGACCCGGGTGTTCTCGGTTTTGGAGGTGTCTTCAAAATCTACTTCACCAGTCTTTGGGTCGTAAACAACATTCTCGAGCAGGGCATCGCGGCGGATGGCGTTATATATATCGGGTTCATTTTCCTTGCAAAGGTTGATGCATTTGGCATAGCATCCTCCTTCGAAGTTGAAGACGCCTTCATCGTCCCAACCGTGTTCGTCGTCACCAATGAGGAAACGTTCAGGATCGGCCGACAGTGTTGTTTTTCCTGTTCCTGAAAGTCCGAAGAATATAGCGGTATCACCGTCCTTGCCCATGTTGGCCGAGCAATGCATGGCAGCAATTCCTTTGAGGGGCAGGTAATAATTCATCATCGAGAAGAAACCCTTCTTAATTTCCCCTCCATACCAGGTACCGCCAACCACGGCACACTTTTCTTTCAGGTTAAAGGCAACATAAACTTCTGAGTGGAGTTTTTGCTCCTTCCACTTTGGGTTGACCGTTTTGCAGGCATTGAGCATCACAAAGTCGGGTTCAAAGTCCTTTAGCTCTTCTTTGGTTGGCCTGATAAACATATTCTTAACAAAGTGAGCCATCCAGGCAACTTCTGTGACAATCCTGATTTTCAGGCGCGTATTCTCATTGGCTCCGCAATAGGCGTCCTGGACATAAAGCCTTTTACCATGAAATTCATTCAGGGTGTTTTGCTTGAGTTCTTTCCACACATCCTCTGAAATAGGCTTGTTATCTGAGCGGTTATTTCCCCCATCAGCCCACCAGATATTGTCTTGTGAGGTTTCCTCGCGGACAATATACTTGTCCTTTGGGGAACGGCCAGTGAAAATGCCTGTGTCGACCGCCACCGCGCCCAGATTGGTGACGAAACCTTTTTCAAAACCCTCAAGTGAAAGATTGGTTTCATGGTTGAAAAATTCATCAAACGAGAGATTGTAATAAATCTCTTTCACATCCTGAATGCCATACTGGCTCAAATCAGGCGTTTGCAGTTGGTTGCTGCCCGCTGTTGTAAGATCCTGCATGAAATTGTTTTTTATTGTTTTATTGGATGATTGGAAACAACCCGAAAGGGTTTGTGCCAAAATTAAGAAAAATGCTACATGAGATGTAGTGAAAAAGGAAATATTTTAGCCATATCTATTTTTTCATTTTTCAGGATGAAAAAATGAAAGATTTTCTTCCAGCGAAAGGCTGAAAGCACTAGGTTTGTATCATCAAATCAAAAATCATGAAAAAGAACGTGATCATTATCTTACTGGCCATTGGGCTTGGGGTTCCTGGTTGCAGCCCGAATGCAGATAAGGATTTTTTTCAGGCAGAAGCGGTTATCGATGGAGAAGCCATGGTAGAATACATCAAGGTGCTTGCCTCTGATGAATTTATGGGTCGTGCGCCTTTTACTGAAGGCGAGGAACTTACCATTAATTATTTGCAGCAACAGTTCATCGGCCTCGGTTTAGAGCCTGCCTTCAACGGGAGTTATTTCCAGGAGGTGCCGCTGATTGAAGTGAAGGTGAAACCAGCTGAAACCCTCAGGTTGACGAATGGGAAAGGAGAGCTGATGTTCAATAATCTCAGCGAATTTGTGGCTTTTTCGCGAAAAGTACAGCCATTCACAAAGATTGAGGACGCCCCGGTGGTGTTTGCCGGATATGGCATCGTAGCCCCTGAATACGGATGGAATGATTACGAAGGGCTGGATGCTCGCGGAAAGATCGTTTTGGTGCTGGTCAATGACCCCGGTCTGGCAACAGGAGATCCGGATCTTTTCACCGGGAATGCCATGACCTATTATGGCCGCTGGACCTATAAATATGAAGAAGCGGCGCGGCAAGGTGCCACAGGTTTGCTTATCGTACATAATACACGAGGGGCGGGCTACCCCTGGAGTGTGGTGGTAAACGGGGCGGTTTCACCCAACCTCTACCTGCAGGATGAGAACGGTTATGCTGAGTTTGCTGATGTAGAGGGCTGGCTCACTACTGAGGCCGCTGAGGAACTGTTCTCATTTGCCGGGCTGGAATTCTCCGAACTGTCGGCAAAGGCCGCCGAGCCAAATTTCAAAGCTGTTGATCTGAATACCCGCCTTTCATTTGAGATGGAAAGCACATTTACCTATGATGTATCTCAAAACGTGGTTGGGGTTATGCCGGGTACGGATCTTGCCGATGAGGTCATTATTTTCTCGGCTCACTGGGATCATTTTGGCATTGGCCCCGTGATAAACGGTGATTCCATTTATCGTGGTGCGGTAGATAATGGCACTTCCCTTGCCTGGATGCTGGAAATAGCCAAAGCTTTTGGCAAACTGGAAAACAGGTCCCGTCGTTCGTTGATGTTTCTGGCACCTACCGCTGAAGAACAAGGGCTGTTGGGCGCCCTTTGGTATGCAAAACATCCTGCATTTCCGCTGGAAAAGACGGTGGCTAACTTCAACAACGACCTGATGCTTCCCGTTGGGCGGATGCACGATGTGATGATTACCGGTTTCGGGCAATCGACCCTGGATGATCTGGTGGAGGAAGCAGCGCAAAGGCAGGATCGTTATGTGGTGGCCGACCCCACGCCTGAGTCAGGGATGTATTATCGTGCTGACCATTTTGCCTTTGCTAGGGCAGGAGTGCCCGCGCTTTTTGCCCGGGGTAATATGGATCATCGTGAACACGGCCGCGAATGGATGGCACAAAAGGAAAAAGATTGGCTGGCTAATAACTATCATAAACCAGCAGACAAATATGAGGCTGAGACCTGGAACATGGATGGCATCGTGGAGGATGCGCGCCTGGCATTTTATATCGCCTGGAAACTGGCGAACAGCAATGATTGGCCAAAATGGAAGGAAGGATCGGAGTTTAAGGCGATAAGAGAAAGTTATTTTCCGGAGTAAGGTTTGGTTTTTTATAAATGATTCTTTTAATACCGTTTTTTTTTGTGGTTACGTTGAAATTAAGCAGCAGCCCAAGCCTTTAGTTGCCAAGTCTTAAATAGGTAAGGACCTGTGCAAGATGCACGTCTGTAAAGCAGTCCGTTATTTTAATCTCAATAACTACCCTATCCTCAACAAGTAAGTCGATGCGATAACCATGATCAAGTTTCACTTTCTTGTAAATGACAGGCATTGGTTTTTCATTTTGGACATTCAGGCCTGATCTTATTAATTCGTAATACAAGCATTCTTTATATGCGGATTCGAGTATTCCTGGCCCTAATAATTTGTGGACTTCAATAGCACATCCAATGATAATGTTTGATAGCCTGTTCTCTATTTCCAAGCTCATTTTCACCATCTTGAGAAAATAAAAAATAAGCTATTACACAAAGTTCCACAAAAAAATAAAACAAAGAGACACAAAGAAAGATTATCTTTTTTTAAAAATTTTGAGGTTTTTGTGTCTCCTTTAAGCTTTTTTTGTAGTGGTTTTAGAAATTTAAAAAAACGGAAAACAAAAAAAGCTGCTCCGGGCCCCGAAGCAGCTTTTTTGATAATAATTACCTTTTATTAAGCAGTGGTATAACCAGCACCGCCTTTTTTGGTGAGGTTTTCGCGGACCACAGCCTGCGCTGCTGCCAGACGTGCGATGGGCACGCGGAAGGGTGAGCAGCTTACATAGTCCATTCCAACGCTATTGCAGAATTCAACAGAGGAGGGTTCTCCGCCGTGTTCACCACAGATGCCCACTTTCAGCCCTGGGCGTCCCTGGCGGCCACGTTCAACACCAATGCGTACCAGCTGACCAACACCTTCCTGGTCAAGAACCTGGAATGGATCGTGCTTTAGCAGGCCCTTCTCCAGGTAGACGGGGAGGAAGCGCCCGGCATCGTCGCGCGAGTAGCCAAAGGTCATCTGCGTCAGGTCATTGGTACCAAACGAGAAGAACTCGGCGGTTTGGGCGATCTTGTCAGCGATCAGGGTAGCACGGGGGATTTCGATCATTGTACCAACCAGGTATTCAATGCGCTCGTTGTTTTCTTCCAGCACCTGTTCACAGGTGGTGCGAACGATTTCTTCTTGGAGTTTCATCTCTTCGAATGTACCCGTGAGGGGGATCATAATCTCGGGGATGGCTTTGATGCCTTTTTTCTTCAGATTCACGGCAGCTTCCATTATGGCGCGTGCCTGCATCTCAGAGATTTCAGGATAGGTATTACCCAGTCGGCATCCACGGTGTCCCAGCATGGGGTTTTGTTCGTGGAGAGAGTCGACCTTGGCTTTCACTTCCTCGGGGGTGATCCCCATTTCTTTGGCCATAACAGCCTGGTTTTCGGGCTCCTGGGGAAGGAATTCGTGAAGAGGCGGGTCAAGCAGACGAACTGTTACAGGCAGGTCTTGCATGGCTTCGAAGATTCCTTCAAAGTCCTCACGCTGGATGGGCAACAGTTTCTTAAGGGCCTTGCGGCGTCCTTCTTCATTATCAGCCAGAATCATTTCGCGCATGGCTTTGATGCGTTCGCCTTCGAAGAACATGTGTTCGGTACGGCAAAGACCGATTCCCTTGGCACCGAATTCGCGTGCAACGCGGGCATCCTTAGGGGTGTCAGCATTGGTGCGGACATACATGCGGGTATGCTTTTCGGCCAGATTCATCAATTCAGCAAAGTCGCCGCTCATCTCCGGGTCAACGGTCTTCACTTTCCCATCAATTACTTCACCTGTGGTACCGTTCAGCGAAATGAAGTCTCCTTCTTTCAAGACAGTGCTGCCAATGGTCATTGTTTTATTCTTGTAATTAATGATGCAGGCACCTGCGCCCGACACACAGCATTTACCCATGCCGCGAGCCACAACAGCTGCGTGTGAGGTCATCCCTCCACGGGCAGTGAGAATACCTTCAGCAGCATCCATACCGGCCAGGTCTTCAGGAGATGTTTCCAAACGCACCAGAATTACTTTTTCCCCTTTTGCAGCCCATTCAGCAGCATCATCGGCAAAGAAGACAATTTTTCCGGTGGCAGCACCAGGGGAGGCGGGCAATCCTTTGGCCAGGATTTTGGATTTGGCCAATTCATTCTTCTCGAAAACGGGGTGGAGCAGCTCGTCCAGTTTGTTGGGCTCAACGCGCATAATGGCTTCTTCTTCCTTGAGGCTGCCATCGCGCATCTTATCCATCGCGATCTTCACCATAGCTGGGCCAGTACGTTTACCATTGCGGGTCTGAAGCATCCAAAGTTTGCCTTCCTGAATGGTGAACTCCAGGTCCTGCATATCACGGTAGTGATTTTCCAGGTTATTCTGCAGTTCATCGAGTTGCTTGTAAAGCTCAGGAAAAAGCTCTTCCAGAGAAGGATAGTTGGCTTTCCTTTCTTCTTCGCTTACGCCCTGTAGTTTGGCCCAGCGCAGTGAGCCTTCTTTGGTGATCTGGCGGGGGGTACGGATACCGGCCACCACGTCTTCTCCCTGTGCATTGACAAGGTATTCACCATTGAAGATATTTTCACCGGTGGCAGCATCACGGGTAAAGGCCACTCCAGTAGCCGAAGTGTCGCCCATATTGCCAAATACCATGGCCTGGACGTTTACAGCGGTTCCCCATTCTGCGGGGATGTTGTGCATTTTACGATAATAGGTGGCACGGGGGTTGTTCCACGATTCGAAAACAGCCATTACGGATCCCCAGAGCTGCTCCCACGGGTCTTCCGGGAAGTCTTTTCCGGTAACTTCCTTCACTGCCTTCTTGAAGCGTTTAACCAGTTCTTTCAGGTCATCGGTGGAAAGGTCCTGGTCGTTTTTGGCACCTTTTTCTTCTTTGAGGTGATCCATGATCTCATCAAAAGGATCGTGGTCTTCTTTATTTGCGGGTTTCATGCCCATAACCACATCGCCGTACATCTGAACGAAACGGCGGTAGGAGTCCCATACAAAGCGTTCATTACCGGTTTTCTTGGCAAGTCCCTCCAGGGTGGCTTCGTTCAAACCCAGGTTAAGGACGGTATCCATCATGCCAGGCATAGATGCCCTGGCACCTGAACGGACCGACATCAGCAGGGGGTTATCCTTATCACCGAAACCGGCACCCATCTGGGCTTCCACTTTACGCATGTTTTCATGAACTTCAGCTTTAATGGCCTCAACCACATTTTCGCGGCCTTGGAGGTTATAGAGGGTGCAAACTTCTGTGGTAATTGTAAATCCGGGAGGTACGGGTGCTCCAATGTTCACCATCTCGGCCAGGTTAGCGCCTTTACCTCCAAGCAGGTTACGAAGGGTAGAGTCACCATCGGCACGCTTGCCGCCGAAGAAGTATACCTTTTTATTCTTCATTATAGTATCAACTATTTGATCTGCTTGTTTCGTTTTGTCGTTCATCTGTTTTGATTTTAAAAAATTGATATTATTGACCCTTAAGTTTCGAAAAAATCTACTTATGTTGTTGAAAATCTTTTAGTTAAGCGTAAAATGCGCTGTAAAAAAGAGTACAAATTTAAGGAAAATTTGCGGATATTCACAAATGTTTTTCTGTCAGTCCTAAATTCTTAACTTTGTTTTAATGAACACAAACCCACTTTTTATTGATATGCATACCCATGGACCGGCCAGGCCGGGGGTGAGGTCACTGCGCAATGTTTTTCTTTCCGATATTGACAGTTTCAACACCAGCGGCGACCAGTTATTGTCCGTTGGATTGCATCCCTGGAATATCCGTGGTAAGGAGGATCCTGCAATCCTGAAGGAACAGTTGCATTTTGCCCTTGGCTATCCTAAGGTGGTTGCTGTTGGAGAAACCGGACTGGATAAGGCCATTGAAATGCCAATGGAAATGCAGGAAGCCATTTTCAGGATCCACGCTGAACTATCTGAATCCCTCCAAATGCCCCTGGTGATTCATTGCGTGCGTGCTTTTCAGGAGGTGCTGGGCCTAAGGAAGCTACTGAAGGCAAGCCAGCCCTGGATTTTTCATGGGTTCAGTGGATCGGCGCAACTTGCAAAGCAATGTCTCGATGCTGGCTGCCTGCTTTCATTTGGCCCCGCCATAATTAAGGACCACAATCGCGCTTTGCATAGCCTTCTTCATATTGGCCTGGATGATTTCTTTCTGGAGACTGACGATTCTGGTCTGGAGATCGAGGCAGTATATGATCGTGCCGCCCAGTTGAAACAAACCAACCAGGAGGTGCTCGGAGAAAGAATTTATAAACGGTTTACAAAGCTTTTTGGGGAATAGCGAATGAATACATCACACTGGCAGGAACGCACCGAATTGCTTATTAAGACCGAGAACCTGGACAAACTGCGCGCTGCGCATGTGTTTGTTGCAGGTCTGGGAGGGGTAGGGGCTTATGCGGCTGAAATGTTGTGCCGGGCAGGTGTGGGTCAGCTTACCATTGCTGATGGAGACCAGGTTAACCCCTCGAACCGTAACCGGCAACTACTGGCCCTTGAATCAACCCACGGGAAAAGGAAAACAAGCCTGATGGCCCAGCGGCTCCTTGATATCAACCCTGAATTGAAACTAACGGTGCATGATGAGTTTCTGCGCGATGCACGCACCGATGAAATCCTTGAGCAATCATACAATTATGTAGTAGATGCCATAGATACCCTCAGCCCGAAGATCTTCCTGATAAAAAGCGCAGTGAAACTTGGCCTCCCTCTGGTAAGTTCTATGGGGGCAGGAGGAAAACTTGACCCTTCAAAAGTCGTGGTGGCCGATTTCTCGAATACCTTTCATTGCAACCTGGCCAGGATTTTGCGCAAGCGCCTCCGCCGCTTGAGTGTTTTAGGGGGCTTTAAAGCGGTCTTTTCAACGGAGCTGGTGGATGAGGAAGCCATAACACCCGTGGAAAATGAACCCAATAAGAAAACCACCGTGGGTACAATCTCCTATATGCCGGCCATTTTTGGGTGTGTTTGTGCTTCTGTGGTGATTCGCGAATTGCTGGGTATCGGTATTGAGCTGGTCAACAGGCCCCGCGTTGCTTCTGAAAAATCCGGTAAAGTGATAGCCGATTAAACCAAAAGGCCTCTTTGCTTGTTAGCATGCTACTGATTTCCCGAACCTTTAAAATTAGAAACTTGGAAGCATCCGAAAAGAAAAACTACCGGCCCCTGCAAAAGATGTTTATGTCGGTACCCCCAAAATATGACCTTATCAACCGTGTCTTAACCCTTCGATTCGATGAGAGCTGGCGCAAAAAAGCCACGAAGGCGCTGCTGGATAATAAACCCAAGAGGCTTTTGGATCTTTGTACCGGAACGGGCGACCTTGCCTTTCGTCTCGAAAAAAATGCTCCTGCCGGAACCGAAATTTATGCCATTGATTTCAGCCAGCCCATGCTTGAGTTGGCACGCAAGAAAGCTTCAGAAAGGAACGGCAGCAAGGTCGATTTTCGTTATGGAGATGCGGCCGATTTGCCCTATGAAGATGGCTTTTTTGATGGCGTGGGCATTGCCTTTGCCTTTCGTAACCTGACCTATAAGAATCCAGATACGGATAAATTCTTTGCCCAGATACTCCGGGTGTTGAGACCCGGAGGACAATTTGTGGCTGTGGAAACCAGTCAGCCTGATAACCCTGTGATGCGTGGTTTGTTTCACGCCCAGATGCGGTATATCACTGCGCCGGTGGGTGGTTTGCTTTCGGGAGATAAACCGGCCTATAAATATCTTGCCCATTCAGCTTCCGATTTTTATACCCCCGAAGAAATGAAAAAGATCCTGTTGAAGGCAGGGTTCAGCCAAGTG
>JAZBOS010000078.1 GCA_036351255.1 Bacteroides sp. | reverse complement strand
TGGAAGAATAACCTGAACTGAATGATGATAAAAACCGGTCCTTATAAAGTTGTTTTTTTATCAGAATTATTAATTGAATGCTTTCAGGGATTTTTGACAAAACAAACATGAATTAAAACCAACAACCATTTGACCTTTTAAACCAAATCTTAAACCATTTATCATGCTTAAAAACCTTACAACGAAAACAGTCTTAGCGATTGTATCACTAATTCTGTTGCTGCCAATTTCAACGAGTGCATTTCCTCTTTTGTTGAAGAATGAAGGAGGCAAGTCATTAGAACCACTAACTGAAACAAGGGATTATCCTTTTTCTGAAGATTTTGAAGGCGAAGCTTTTCCTCCCGAAGGCTGGACTATATACAGCCAGCTTGATGTTGCACAGAACTGGACACTTGACTATTGGCAAAACAATACCCCGGGAGGAACCCAATCGGCATATCATAACAGTACTTCGGAAGAACCGTCGGTAGACAACTGGTTGGTGACCTCCCAAATCAGCATTACCTCCGATGGATTTCACCATCTTTCATTCTGGAGTTTTTTGGGCAATAGCTGGTCGTACAAGAAGAACAGCGTGCTGGTCAGCACAGGTAGCCCCGATCCGGCTGACGGTGATTACGTTGAAAAATGGGCAGGGATCTCGAATGATGGATGGATGTGGGCTCATTACTTTATTGATCTCGAGGAATACGTGGGTCAGGAGATTTACATCGCTTTCAGATATGAGGGAGATACCTGGGGGCATACCTGGTATGTGGATGATGTGGCATTAGTTGATGATTCGCCCTTAATAAACCTAAGCACTCTTGAGATTAGCCAGGCGCTGGGAATAAATGGGATGGGCTCAAAATCCTTTATGATAAGTAACCAAGGTATTCTTGATCTCACGTATGATGTTGAGGTTGAGTATTTAAATTCGGATGGTTGGCTTACGGTTGACCCTATTAGCGGGAGTGTGAGTTCACAATGGCAAGATACCGTTTCCATTAATTTTGATGCAGCTGGCCTTGCCCCCGGAACTTACCAGGCAAACCTGAACATTGCTTCTAACGATCCTGTGAATCCAATGGCTACCTTATTGGTAACGATGGATGTGGTAGATGTAAACGTTTACCCATATGTTGAGAGTTTTGAAAGCGAGAATTTCCCTCCAATCGGATGGTCAAATTTTAATACTGATGGAGACGAAACCGAATGGGCCCTGAGTTGGTTTAACACCACCCCTGGCGGGCAATATTCTGCCTATCATGGATTTGGATGGACCCTGCAGGATGGCTGGCTGGTAGCACCTCAAATAACCGTGCCTGAAGAGGGTTTCTTCTACCTCTCGTTTTGGAGTATGGTTGGCGATGCCGCATATTATGCTAAGAACAGCGTACTTATCAGTACCGGTAGTGGAAACCCTATTGATGGAGATTTTGTTGAGGTTTGGACTGTTGAGGAAGTAACAGAAACCTGGGTTCAGCATTTTATAAACATTGAAGCGTTTGCTGGACAGGATATTTATATAGCATTCAGGTATGAAGGGGAGTATGCTCATTATTGGGTAATTGACGATATTGAACTGGGCTTGGAAGTGGATGACTCACCCGTATTTAATGTCAGCACCTTGGCCATAAATCAGACTGTTGGTTTTAACGGGTCTGGAAATAAATCCTTTAAGGTCATTAACGATGGAATTTTGGATCTTACCTTCGATATAGAAACAGAATACCTGGATGGTGAGGGCTGGCTGAGTGTTGACCCGATGAACGGAAGTATTGGAACCTTTTCCTCCCTGGATATTTCATTGGCCTTCGATGCTGCCGGCCTCGAACTTGGCATATACCAAGCGAATCTGAACATTACCAGCAATGACCCATTGAATCCAGAGACGACCGTGGTAGTAACCATTGATGTGAGGGAGGCCCAAGCGGTCAACTTTACCATCATCTACCCCGAATATACTTTCCCCACGGCCATTTCATCCGATGGGATGTATGTTACAGGAAGCCAGTTTGGTGGACTTAACAGCTATTTGTGGACCCTGTTTGGGTCAACGGTTGACTTTTCAGGTGAAGCCCAGGATGTGACTGACAATGGGCTTGTTGTGGGGACCTATAACACTGAGTTTGACTTTGAGGGCATGGATGTAAGCACGGCCGGCTTTTGGAAAAAGGAATCCCAGCAGTGGGAATTTCTGGGAATGAACCCTGAAGTGCCTGAATTCTTTGGCTCTTATTATAACAGTGCGTATGGGGCAACCCATGATTTTGAAACCGTTGTGGGAATGCAGTGGTACGCCGACTGGACTGTAAGGGCTTTCAAATGGACTGAAGAGGAAGGCTATCAGGCGCTTGAACCTTCAGTTGAGTATAATACCCGGGCCAATGGAATCAGTGGCGACGGGAGCGTAATTTATGGCTGGGCTGAGCCCAACTGGACCAGGACCCCCGTGATCTGGTTCAACGATGAGATGATCTTTATTGATAATGCGCAATACGGGGAAAGTTTTGGCGCCTCTGCCAGCGGTAACTTTGTAACAGGTGCTATTGGAATGGGTGGATTCCTCTGGTCGCCTGCTGAAGGTGTAACTCTTTTTGAAAATACCTTGAATCTGGGTAGCATCAGTCCCATGGTTGTTCTGGAGGATGGGACCATATTCGGTTACACCGCCGAAGGTTTTCCGCCATCCCCAGACCTTAGGAGGGCATTCGTACGCCACCCCGATGGGTTTATGCAAACGTTCAATGAATATGTTGAGAGCAGGGGCTGGTTTGAGGCTTCCGATTGGATCTTCTTCAGCATCAATGATGTTACTCCTGATGGGAATGTATTCATTGGAGCAGCCGAGTTGCCATCAGGCGAATGGATAAGTTTCGTACTGAATTTAAACCCCGGAAAGCCAACCATCCAGGTTTTTCCTATGCAATTATCAGAAACACTTGAAATAGAAGGTTCGTCCACACAAAACATAACTGTAAGCAATGTCGGGACTGGAATGCTTTCCTTCAATGCCCTGGTGCAATACACAGCCAGTGAGCCGAAGTACAGGTACTCGCCTCAGGGTGAGCCTTATTTTTCGGGAGACCTGATGCTGGGTAAAAAAGGAACAGGTGTTGCCGGCAATTTGAATAAGAATGAAACAAACAAAAACCTTATGTTGCATTACGACGGGGATAATTTTGATGCCATTGGATTGATTGACGGAGGAACCTTTTATACGGCAATCCGCTTCCCAACGGATATGATAGCTCCGTTTGAGAACTATACCCTTCAGTCGGTGGAAGCTTTTATCAACGACATCCCCACCAGCCTGAAACTGCTTGTTTGGGATGCCGGAACCACCACTGTTCCAGGCCAGATTATCTATGATCAAGTGTTTGAACCCGCAGGTAACAGCTGGAACACCATCGTCCTGGACTCCCCTGTTGAAATTTCAGGAGCAGATCTCTGGATAGGATTTGAGATCACCAATGAAGCTGGTACCTTCATTTTAGGCATTGACGGTGGACCCACGGTAATAGAAGGCAACTGGTTATCATCTGATGGGGCCAACTGGGAGCACCTCTCCGATTATGGCCTGGAAGGGAACTGGAATATTCGTGCAGGGCTAGATTTCAATGGAATGAACTGGCTTACGATGGATGGCAATCATGGAATTATCGAAGAAAGCAATGCATCAGACATGACCCTTTCCTTTGATGCATCAGGGCTTGAATCCGGAACCTACACGGCTAACATCAGGATCTCAAGCAATGATGTGGATAATCCTTTGGTTATCATCCCGGTAGACCTTGAAATAGAACCCGATAATACTTCAGTGGAGGATCCTGCTTTTGCCGGAATCAGCATTTACCCCAACCCGGCCAGGAATACCGTTTATATCGCTGCCCTCGAAAAAATGATAAGATTTGAGGTCATCAATATGCTCGGGCAAACCTTTTATTCAAAGGAAGTCAATGATCAAAAGGCTGAATTTAATGTAGCTGGAATGGAAAACGGGATGTATATGATCAGGGTGTTTTATCCCAAAGGTATTTCTACCCATCGCATGCAGGTAACAGGACAATAAAAGTAATTTTCTCTTCATAGTCATAGGAAAAGGGAGGCATTGTGCCTCCCTTTTTTTTGCCCTTTGGAAAAAAGACAGGAAGAACATTGTTTATGACTGCCGGTCATTTGCTTCCTGAATTATTGTAATTTTGCCTTCCTATCTGCCTATGGCCGGAAAAATCAACATAAAGAACAAAAAGGCAGGCTTTGAATATTTCCTTCTGGAGAAGTTCACAGCTGGCATTGTGCTGACGGGTACCGAAATCAAATCGCTTCGGGCCGGCAAGGCCAGCATCAATGAGGCCTATTGTGCCTTTATGGGCGATGAACTGTTTGTGAAGAATATGCACATTGCCGAATATGAATACGGCACCTACAATAACCACGAGCCCAAACGCGACCGCAAGCTTTTGCTCACCGCCCGCGAACTCCGCAAACTCAAAACCAAACTGGCCGAAAAAGGCCTGACTCTGATCCCAACCTTCTTTTTCATTAATGAACGCGGCCTGGCAAAACTCGAAATCGCCTTGGGGAAAGGGAAAAAGCTATACGACAAGCGCGAAACCCTGAAGAAAAAAGACGTGCAACGTGAAATGGAACGAAATGTTTAAGTTAAAAGTTTAAGGTTCAAAGATCCAGGATTCTGATTACACCACAACCTTATACCTGTTCCATTAATCCATGAACCCTAATCCCTAATCCTTTGCTTCGTCCGGTTTATCCTTTGGTTTGAATGTGTATTTAATGTTTGGATCTGTTGAGAAACGGCCAGGTTCACCGGGAGGGCTGCTGTTGTCTTCCTCCAGCGAGCGGATGACCCTTTCGGCGAAGTCATCACCAGGTTCTTCTTCCTCTTCTTCCATTTCCCAGTCATATCGTTTGCGCTGGGGGCCGTATTGTTTGAAGTGCAAGGCGAGGATAAGTCCCGAAATCGAGCCCATCAGGTGTGACTCCCAGGAGACGCGCTCGCGAATGGGGAACAGGCCCCATACCATGCTTCCGTAAAGGAACACCACAAGCAGCGATATGGCCATCAGCCTTGGGTGACGCCTGATCACCCCGCTGACAAAAAGAAAAGCGGCCAGGCTGTAAACCACGCCGCTGGCCCCGATGTGCCAGGCATCGCGCGCAAACACCCAAACCCAGGCCCCGGTAATTATGGCTGATAGTACCAGAACGGTTTTAGCTACCTCACGGTAAAAATAAAACAGCGTGGTACCCAGAATGAGGATGGGGATGGAGTTATTCAACAGGTGTTTCAGGTCGCCGTGAATGAATGGTGACAGCAAGATACCCGGCAATCCCCTGGCTTCCAGGGGGAAAATACCAAAACGTGAAAAGTCAAAATCAAAAAAAATCTCTACAGACTTGACAATCCACATCACTACCACAAAGGCCAGAGGAATTACCATGCTTCGCAGCAGGCGGTTTTTCTCATGTTTGTGGGCATCGCTATGGAGCAGGAAATCATTCAAGTCGCTTCAGCTTTTGGATGAAATGAGAATCAAATGTAAGGACATTGCCATTCTGAAACAAAGGATAGACAAAGGTTTTTAAATTTTATTGGGCTTTTTGGGATGAAAACCCTTAAATTTGAAGCCTTGCAAACGGCCTCTCTTGTTGAGAATGCCTTTTGCGTCCTTGATCATCTTAATTCTTTTAAACAATAGAAGGGTTAATTTGGTTTAATTTTTGCTATAGATAATATTATCTGCAACCAACCGATTTTGTTATTAAATACCCACATAGAATGAAATTCCATTTTGTTTTCCGCAGGAGTTTACTCATCCTGACCGCCTTCCTGGTGCTTTTCGTACAATCCTCCTTTGGACAGGTCGATAACCTGCAATTTGAAAAGATGGCCCGGGTGCTCCAGGTCGTTAAACTGGCCTATGTTGAGCCTGTTGATGAAGAGAAAATTGTTGAGGATGCCATCAAGGGTCTCCTCAAGGAACTCGATCCCCACAGCGTATATCTTTCGGCCGAAGAGCTGAAGGAGGCCAATGAACCCCTGCAAGGCAGCTTCGAAGGAATTGGCGTTCAGTTCAACATCATTAACGACACCATTGTTGTGGTCAGCCCTGTTCCGGGTGGTCCTTCCGAAAAGGTTGGCATCATGCCTGGCGATAAAATCGTTTCCATCGATGGAGAAAAATCTACTGGTAGTGAAGTAAACAACCAATATGTGATGGACCGGCTGCGGGGCGAGCGTGGCTCAAAAGTGTCGGTGGGCATCTTCCGTCGCAGCAGCCGCGATATTCTTGACTTCGTCATCACCCGCGATCGTATCCCTATTAACTCTGTGGACGCTTCCTTTATGGCTGCCCCGGGAATTGGCTATATCAAGCTCAACCGTTTCTCACGCACAACTATGCGCGAGTTTTATGAGGCCATGAGTGGCCTTTCAAAACAAGGTATGGAACACCTGATTCTAGACCTGAACTATAACTCGGGCGGATACCTTGATGTGGCTATTGATCTGAGCGATCAGTTTCTTGAAGACAATAAAATGATCGTCTATACGGAAGGCCATGCAGCGCCTGTTCAGGAGCGTTTCAGCACTTCACGCGGCGCTTTTAAGAAAGGGAAACTGGTGGTGCTTATCAACGAGGGCAGCGCTTCCGCCAGCGAAATCCTCGCCGGCGCCATCCAGGACTGGGACCGCGGGTTGATCGTAGGTCGACGTTCCTTCGGAAAAGGACTCGTGCAGCAACCCTTTAACCTGCCCGATGGCTCAGCAATCAGGCTCACAACAGCCAGATATCATACACCTACCGGACGTTCTATCCAGAAGCCTTATGATGAAGGCAATGACAAATACTTTGAAGATCTGACTCAGCGCCTGCGCATGGGTGAATTGGTTAGCCCCGAGAACATTACCTTTCCCGATTCGCTGAAATACTTTACCAAAGTCAATAAACGTGAAGTATATGGCGGGGGCGGCATCATGCCCGATGTATTTATCCCCCTCGACACTACCCGGGCTTCTGAGTTCTATTCCAGGCTGGTCCGCCAGGGGGTGATCAACTCTTTTGGTATTGAATATGCCAACGACAACCGTGTCCAGCTCCAGGCAAGCTACCCCGATGTTAATACATTTATTCAAAACTTCAAGGTGGATGACCGCCTGCTGAACGATTTATATGCTTACGCCGAAAAACAGGACATCACTCCTGGTGAGGAAGACCTCGCGGAAACCCTCCCCTATCTTAAGATTCAGCTTAAAGGCCTGGTTGCGCGCAACCTGTTCGATTTCAGTGCCTACATCCAGGTAGCCACCGAAATGGACGATGCCTTCCAGAAAGCCGTTCATTTGATACAGAGCGATACTTTTGATGAAATGAAAATACAGTATCGGTAATGGGCATGGGGCAAGGATTTTTAATTAATAATTGATGATCTAAGTTTCATGGAGAACCTTGCCCGGTTTTCCTAAAAAAGGTATTTGCAGAAGGAAGTTAAGTCGGGGAAGACCTGGTTACCATTGTGGCTGAGTCTTTCCAGCGACTGGTGTCCGCGCGAGATAAAGACCATGTCAATGCCTAGTTGACTGGCTACCTCTGCATCGTGCAGGGTGTCACCTACCATGATGGTTTTTTGAGGATCCAGTCCTTCACGTTCAAAAAGCCGGTGGCCGAGGTGAGCTTTTGAAAAGGCCAGGTTATCCTCAAGGCCACAGATGTCATCAAAGAATTCATCCACCTCCAGATCCTTTACCGATTTAAGCAAGGCATTTTTTTCCATTGCCGATAGGATAAATTGCCTGTATCCTTTTTGGCGTAAAGCACCGAGGATTTCCCTGGCGTCGGGAAACAGCCCTGCAAGGGGCAATAAACGCTTGTAATGCACGATATATTCTTCGGCGGGGGTCTCAAAGGGTTCAATGCTGAAATCGAATCCTGCAGCCTCATAATAGTCTCTGACAGGAAAAGTGAAGATCTCCCGGTAGCGTATCATGTCCAGCGCGGGTATGTTGCGTTTTTTCAACAGGGTGTTCATTCCCTGGAGGCAGATGTCCGCATCGTCGAGCAGGGTTCCGTTCCAGTCCCACAGGATAATCTCTTTATTCAAGGGCATATTTTTTTTGTTTCAAAGTTAGGTGCTTGTTCCCTAACTGCAAAATGCCGGGGAAAAAGTATCTTTGTAAAAATTATGGCGTATGAGCATCACCCTTTTTCTAATTATCCTCACCGTTTTGGTGTCCTATACAACATTCCGAAACCGCCTGGCCTTCGAAAGGATGAAGTTCAACGCTTACGAGATCAGGCAACACCGCTCGTGGCACCGGTTTTTCTCCTATGGCCTCCTTCACGCCGACTGGATGCACCTGTTGGTGAATATGTTTGTGTTGTATTCATTTGGCAGCCTGGTTGAAGAGATCATCGTGGCTGAATTTGGCGGGACAGGCCGTTTGCTCTATGCGCTCCTGTATATCTCCGCCCTCTTTTTCAGTGTGCTTCCCTCCTATTTCAAACACCGAAAAAACTATTATTACAATGCCGTAGGCGCCAGTGGTGCCGTATCTGCCATTCTGTTTGCGAGTATCATTCTGCACCCCCAGGGAAGTGTTTATTTTATGTTTATCCCTGTTCCCATTCCGGCCGTGATTTTCGGGGTTTTTTATCTGGGTTATTCTGTCTGGATGGCCAGGCGGGGTGCTGACAACGTGGCCCACGATGTACATTTCTGGGGTGCTGTATATGGGATTCTTTTCATCGCCCTGATACACCCTGAATTTATCAGAAACTTCCTACGGTATATTTTTTAACGCTGAGAGTCTTATGCCAAGTAAGATATCGTTCAATGGTAAACTGTTGGATCGTGATGGCTTCGGGCTTTCACTGGCAAATCGTTCATTTCGTTATGGCGATGGGCTGTTTGAAACCATCCGGGTCGAAAACGGGAAAGTCCTATGGGCTGAAAGACATTTTCAGCGCCTCTCAAAAGATTCAGGCTTGCTGAAAATGGAACTTCCCAGTGGCTATGATCAGGAAAAGTTTGCCCGGGATATTCTGAATCTTTACAGGGAAAACCATAAGGAGGACGAACCCGCACGGGTCAGGTTTGCCCTGTTTCGCCAGGAAGGGGGCTTTTATACACCACAACTAAATGGGGTGGATTACCTGATTGAAACTTCCCCCCTCAAAAGCGCTTATTACAGCCTCAATAAGAAAGGCTTGCTTGTTGACATCTTTGAGGATTACTATAAATCCTGTCATGCATTAAGCAACATCAAAAGTTCAAGTGCACTGGTCTATGTGATGGCCGGGATCTTTTGCAAAGAAAAGGGCCTGGACGATTGTCTGCTGATCAATGATGAACGCCTCCTGGCTGAAGCCACCAGCTCAAACCTGTTTCTGGTAAAAGATAAGCGAATAGTGACCCCATCGCTTGACCAGGCTTGCGTGGAGGGTGTCATGCGATCGGTAGTCATCGATCTGGCAAGAAGCCAGGGCATCGGGGTGGAAGAACGCCCCCTTGAGTCTTTCGAATTGTCAGATGCCGACGAGATATTTCTCACCAATGCCATCTCAGGCATTCAATGGGTGGTAGGTTTCCGTGAAAAACGCTTTTACAACAAAATGGCCAGGACTTTGGAAGGATTGCTGAATCGTGCAGCCAGGGACTATGTTCTTAAACACCATTAAGCTATTTTTTTCCCTTTTTTAATATTTTTCATATTTATTTAAGTATATGGAAATCAATACTATTGACATATCACGGTAATAGTTAATACGGAGTTAATACGGAGTTTATACGGTTTAAACCGTATAAACTCCGTATTAACTCCGAACCTGGTTGCTGCTTCTTCCCTGTTTCAGACGAGGGGCCTTAGCCATTTTTTTACTGGAAATTTAAGCAGGAAATTAAGCTGTCAGGATAAGTTCTTAAAAAAAAACAACTCCGGAGCCTTCGGTTTGCTGAAGGGCAAATTTTATAAAAAAGTTGCCGGGAAAAATCCGGGTGTTGCTTACCAGGTAAACATCAACAGGCTGACAGCCATCAGGGCCATCCCCGCGATGAGGCCATAAATGGAAAGGTGGGGTTCGCCGTATTCGCGGGCCGCAGGAAGCAGGTTGTCGATGGAGATGAAAACCATGATACCAGCCACAGCACCAAAGAGAAAACCAAAAACCGAGTCGCTCATAAACGGCATCAGGACAAGATAACCGACTATGGCTCCAATAGGTTCGGCCAGCCCGGAAAGGAAG
Source organism: Bacteroides sp. (assembly GCA_036351255.1). Taxonomy (NCBI): domain Bacteria; kingdom Pseudomonadati; phylum Bacteroidota; class Bacteroidia; order Bacteroidales; family Bacteroidaceae; genus Bacteroides; species Bacteroides sp. The sequence goes on along the minus strand of JAZBOS010000078.1, from coordinate 45,847 downwards.
GAATATTTGAAAGCCTTGCGCTTGCTGCCAGTGGCATGATGGATGGGCACTGAAATGGCGATGCCTTCAGGGATGTTGTGGATGGCAATGGCCACGGCAATGGGGATGCCCAGCGAAAGATCCTGCAAGGCTGCAACAAAGGTGGCTAGGCCTTCGGGGAAGTTGTGAATGGCAATGGCAAAGGCCGAGAGGATACCCATGCGGTAAAGCTTGCTCATTTTGGTTATTTCAGCAGGCTGATTCTTCATTTCTTCCACCATTTTGATTTCGTGGGGGTTCTCAAAAGAAGGAACCAGTTTGTCGATGATGGCAATAAAAACCATTCCTGTAAAAAAAGCCAGCAGGGTCAGCAAATATCCGTGTCGTAGGCCATGCTCAATGATAAGGATCTCCTTGGCCTTAAAAAAAATCTCAACAAAGGATACATAGATCATCACGCCTGCCGAGAAACCAAGGGAGACTGACAGGAATTTTTTGTTGGTTTTTTTTGCGAAAAAGGCTATGGCACTTCCGATACCTGTCGAGAGGCCGGCAAAAAGGGTCAGCCCAAAGGCAATCAACAGCTGACAATTGTCGGAATAGCAATCGGCAATATTTTCCACGGTCAATGGTGTTTAATATCTTTTGTTGGCAGAAAATTTTCGCATTCTTCCAGAATCGTTTTTTTTAGGCCGGCGGCATCAAAGCCACATTCGGCGTATAACTCTTCGAGGGTTCCCTGTTCAACGAAATAGTCAGGTATTCCCAGCCTTTTTACAGAGGCCTGATAGCCGTTGTCAGCCATAAATTCGATGACGGCGCTACCCATACCACCAGCAAGGGCATTATCCTCAATGGTGATTACATTGCTGAAGTTTCTGAAGACATGGTGAAGGAGGTCCTCGTCGAGAGGTTTCAGAAACCGCAGGTCGAAATGAGCCAGGCTGAGGCCGGTGGTTTTTCCGAGCTCCTGAGCAGTCTGCAAAGCAATATTTCCAACGTGGCCGATTGAAATGATGGCGGCGTGATGGCCTTCCTTAAGTTGTCGTCCCTTGCCTATGGGCACTTTGGCAAAAGGGCGCTGCCAGTCGGTCAGCACCCCATTCCCGCGTGGATAGCGTATAACAAAGGGTCCTTTTGGTTTAAGCTGGGCGGTGTACATCAGATTGCGCAACTCCACTTCATCCATAGGGGCAGAGAGGATAATGTTGGGGATACAGCGCAGGAAGGACAAGTCGAAAGCACCATGATGGGTGGCGCCATCTTCACCAACAAGTCCGGCGCGGTCGAGACAGAAAATCACCGGGAGGTTCTGGAGGGCAACATCATGGATCATCTGGTCGTAGGCCCGCTGCAAAAAGCTGGAATAAATATTGCAATAAGGGATGAGTCCCTGGGCTGCCAGACCCGCAGAGAAAGTAACCGCGTGCTGTTCAGCAATGCCGACATCAAATCCCCGTTCAGGGATTTCCTTCATGAGGATATTCAGTGAGCAACCGGTAGGCATGGCGGGGGTAATGCCAACAATCTTTGGGTTTTGCCTGGCCAGCTCAAGAATGGTCTTTCCAAAAACGGTCTGGTACTTGGGTGGTTTGTTTTTTTCTTCGGGGCTCACCACGCTTTGCCCGGTTAGCTTATCAAAGAATCCGGGCGCATGAAAGCGGGTCTGTTCTTTTTCGGCAAAAGAATAGCCTTTCCCTTTCACTGTGTTTACGTGCAAAAGCTTTGGGCCTTTAATGTTTTTCAGGTCACTGAGGATGCGGGTGAGGTGATTCACATCGTGACCATCGATGGGACCGAAATACCGGAAATTGAGCGATTCGAAGAGGTTGCTTTGCCGGAATACGGCAGTTTTAATTGCTGTCTCAACTTTCTGGATCACACCACGCGCATCAGGGCCATATTTGCTAAGGGCCCCCAGGGTATTCCATATTTCATCCTTCAGGCGGTTGTAGGTCCAGGAGGTGGTAATATCGGTAAGGTATTCCTTGAGCGCACCAACACTGTTATCAATGGCAATGCCATTATCGTTAAGGATGACCAGGATGTTGGTATTGGAAACGCCTGCGTGGTTGAGTGCTTCGAATGCCATCCCGGCCGTTAGGCTCCCATCGCCAATGACCGCAATGTGCTGACGGTCCTCTTCTTTTCTTAATTGCGACGCCATGGCCATCCCCAGGGCGGCGGAGACGCTGGTTGAAGAATGCCCTGTACCAAATGCATCATAAGGGCTTTCAGACATTTTGGGAAAGCCACTGATTCCTTTATAGCGGCGGTTGGAATGAAACTGCTCGCGTCTTCCGGTCAGAATCTTATGGGGGTATGCCTGATGACCTACATCCCAGATGATCTTATCGTAGGGGGTATTAAAAACGTAATGAAGGGCAACGGTGAGTTCGATAACACCCAGGCTGGAGGCAAAGTGGCCGGGATTGGTGCTGACCGATTCAATGAGGAACTGCCTAATCTCCCCGCAAAGAGTAACCAAATCGTCCTGCGATAGTTTCTTCAGGTCGCCCGGCGATTGGATTCCATCCAGCAGAGAGATTTTTGAGTAGTCAGCCATTGTAATATAAGCAGGTTTTACACTGGCAAAGATAATTAAGAATTTGCCGTTTTACTTCATAGGATTTGAAGGTCTTTATGGGGTCACACCAATTGCCTGATAAAAAAGGCGAAGGGGACATTAATTTGAAATGGCGTAATTCTTAGGGATGTACTTATCGAGTGTTTGTTCTTCAAAATAAGCTTTGAATTGCAGGGTTACATCCTTGATCAGGCCTCCCATAAGGCATTTATCGAATGGACATATGGGCCGGTCAAGGGGGCATTCGGGGGTTTCAATCTTTCCTTCAATGGCCTCGTAAATATTAAGGATAGAAATCTCGGAAGCAGGTTTGTTAAGCAGAAATCCGCCGCTTGGTCCTCTGACGGACCGCAAATAATTAAACTTCACAAGTTGCTGAAGGACTTTGGCCAGATGATTGCGTGAGGCGCCCATTTCCTCTGCCAGGGTGTTTACATTCACGTGGGTCTGGCTTCGGGCGATCATGACCATGGCATGCAAGGCCAGAGAGGCGGCTTCGGAAAGATGAACAAGTTTTGCCATTAATGTTTGGTTAGGTATATAACTCCGGTATTATGCTTAAAAAAATTGATCAGGGTTAAAACAAATCAGAAAACCATTTTTTGTAGACTTACCCCGGGCACTGACCATAATTCGTTTTCCAGCCTGAGGCACTCATTCAAGTCACCCATCAGTTCAAGAATGATCAATCCGCACCCCGGGCAATTTTCCTGTTCAATTTCATTCAGTCCCAAGCGGGTTTTTATGCTGCAACCATACTTGGTTAGAATTTCCTGAACCTTGATTGCAGCCTGGCTTTTTTCTGTTACCAGAACGCCTAATATCCTGATTTCTGACATTTTAAAAGAATTATTTTGACAAATAATCGAACTTCATTTTCTGGATTTCGATGCCCCCAACCAAAGCAAGGTCTTTTTCCAACGCTTCCCATTTATCGGGGGTACCTTCCAGGATCAGGAGGATGGAACCTATCCTGCTGCAAACAGCCTCGGATAGCTCATGAAAACCAAGCCTCGTGCGAATGATCGCAGCATGTTTTGACAACACTTTCTGTGTTTTTCCGGCTTCCTTGATGCGGTCAAAGATTAAAATTCCCAAAATCATGGTTTGTTTCATATCCTGTGGCATTAGAAATATAAATCACGTTTTCCTTCCTTGATAAGGCTGAGTTTTTCCTTCAGGCTGTCGACCCTGGTGGTTTTAGCCAACTCGTCAATTTTTTTGTCAATGAGCTGGTAACCGGCCTCTTTTGTTTCTTGCGGAGCGTAGTCCTCAAGGTACTCTGCCAAAGTTAGCATGGCATTGGGTGAACAAAACCTTTTAATAAATCCTGGCACGGAAAATTCCATAAAGTGTTCACCAGTGCGGCCAAGGCGGTAGCATGCGGTACAAAATGAGGGAATATATCCGGTACGGATCAACTCATCCATGATCTCGTTCAGGGAGCGGGTGTCATTGATCTGGAACTGCTCCATGCTGAGGTCTTGCTCCCCCTCTTTTTTCCCTTTTGAATAGCCCCCAAATTCAAGATTGGTTCCGCCATCGATTTGTGAGACTCCGAAACGCAGGATCTGGTCACGGATATGCGAGGGCTCGCGGGCTGTAAGGATCATTCCGGTATAAGGCACTGCGAGCCTGAGGATAGACACCAGGCGAACGAATTCTTCGTCCGTTACCAGATGGTCCTTGTCGATATTCAAAGACAGGGCATTTTGAATGCGCGGGAATGAGATGGTGTGTGGCCCGACATTATAAACGGCTTCAAAGTGATTCACGTGCCTGACGAGTGCCATCACCTCAAAGCGCCAGTCGTAAAGGCCGAAGAGGGCTCCAATGCCCACATCGTCAATTCCGGCTTCCTGCGCCCGGTCGAGGGAGGTGAGTCGCCACTCGAAATTGCGTTTCATCCCGCCCAGATGCACCTTGGCGTAGGTGGGTTCGTGATAGGTTTCCTGGAAGATCTGAAAGGTGCCAATGCCAGCATCCTTGACGATACGGAACCCGGGCACATCAAAGGGGGCGGCATTGATATTCACCCGCCTGATCTCGCCGTGATCGTGTTTTACACTGTAAACGGTGCGAACGGTTTCAGCAATAAATTCGGCAGAATATTTAGGGTGTTCGCCGTACACCAGGATGAGCCGCTTATGCCCCTGGTCAATCAGTGCCCTGGTTTCATTGACCAGCTCATCGTGGTTAAGGGTAATTCGTTTAACATCTTTATTGGTGGCCCGAAACCCGCAGTACTGGCAGTTGTTGGTACATAAGTCACCTACATAAAGCGGGGCAAAAAGGACGATCCTTTCACCATAGACCTTTTCCTTCAGCTGACGAGCCCCTTCCTTGATTTCTTCGATCAGTTCAGGGTCCGTAGCGTTTAGCAAAATGGCAGTTTCCTCAAGGGAAAGGCGTTTCTTATTTAAGGAAGACTGGATAACTTCACGAACCCGTTGCTTGTCGGCCCGGGTATTGTTTATGAAGTCCCATATTTCTTCCGCATCTATGAACGGTTTCATCCGCTCATCCTTAATACGATATATTTCTGGATTGTAGATCATTTCATCAATACTTAATACTCCGGCAAATTTACTTAAACTTTGTGTGAAAAGGTATTTTCAGGAAGGTTTTTTGTATTGTAAGATTTAAATACCACGAATACCTAAAATACTTAAAGTATTTCAACTTTAAGTCCATCGTAAGCAAGGAAAACGTTGTCAGGCAGGCTTTCCTGAATATTTCGGTGAAGTCCGATAAAGTGGCTCAGGTGGGTGATAAAGGCCTTTCGGGGTTTCAATTCCCGTATCAATTCGAGAGCTTCATCAAGGGAGAAGTGGCTAATGTGTTTTGATTTTCTAAGGGCATTGATCACCAGTACTTCCGATCCTATGGCTTTAGGTTTCTCTGATTCAGAAATAAAACTGGCATCGGTGATATAGGTAAAGCCACCGATCCTGAACCCAAATACACTCAGTTTATGGTGGAGGACCTCGACTGGCAGGATGTTTACGCCGTTGATTAAAAAGGGTTTGTTTTCGATGACATGGAATTCAAGCTGGGGGGCTCCAAAGAACCGCTTTTCGGTAAGGATATAAGGAAACTCCTTGTTAATGGCGTTAATGACTTCTTGTGTTGCAAAGATATCGACGGTTTTGTTTAACACGTAATTAAAGGCTCTTACATCATCAATCCCTGCAATATGGTCGCGATGGCCATGGGTGAAAAGGATGGCAGAAATATCTTCTACTTTTTCACGTATCATCTGATACCGAAAATCAGGTCCGCAATCAATAATAAATTTTTGCCCCTTGACATCTACCATCACCGAAGTCCTGAGCCTGGAATCGCGCTTGTCGGCACTGCGGCATACCTCGCAGTTGCAGGCGACCACAGGGACACCTGTAGAGGTTCCGGTTCCAAGAAAAGTAATGGTCATGGGTAGCATACTATTCCATTCAATGATCAATAAATCAGGTCCTCCACCCTTTCTAAGGCCTCTGCCAGAACTTCTTTGCTGATACCGCCATCAACAGAAGCAGGGATATTCATTACTTTTTTATAAAAGTATAAGGTTCCTTTCTGGTCATCCTGGCCAAGGGCATCAAAAAGAAGGAGGGAAATGACCAAAGGAGGTGTTTGGCCATCTCCAAGGATAAAAGTGGCACATTTAAGGACTTTGTTTTCCAGGAAAAGATTGGAAGCATAAATTCCCTGGGGCGGAACCAGTTTCTCCTTTTCTTGAATTTCCATTTGAAATGCTTTCCCGGCAGGTAGGGAAACGACTCCGTGTGTGCCCAACAAATTACCTGTAATGATATATTGGTGGTCGAGGTAGGCGTTTGCTCGCTGGATGTTTCCTTCAAAGAGTGCTTTCCTGATCTTGGTTGAGCTGACGGTTTCATTTTCGATATCCTGCAAGGGGATTTCTTCGACCCCGAATTTAAGTTCTTCAGCCAATCGGTGCAGATAGTCGAAGTCGCCCTGCCGGTTATGTCCGAAATGATGGTTGTGTCCAATAACCACGACCTTAGCGTGAAGTTGTTTGATCAGAATTTCACTCACAAAATCATGGGAAGAAGTTTTGGAAAACTCAAGTGTAAATGGAATAATGATCAGGTTCTGTAAGCCAGACTTTCTGAGCAATTCAATTTTTTCCTCCTGGGAGTTGATCAGTTTGAGGTCAGTTTGCTCAGGATAAAGAACTTTTCGTGGATGGGGATGAAAGGTTATCAGCACAGATTCGCCTCCAATCTCCCTGGCAATTTGATTCAGGCGGTTAATAATCACCTTGTGGCCAATATGAACCCCATCAAAAGAGCCGGTGGTAACCACGGCATTCCTAATTTTTCCTGCAGCCTGGACAGTGCTAAAATATACGTTCATCATGAAAATAATTCTGGCCTGAAATAAAGGCCGATTAAAGTCTATTTCTTTACCAGGAAAGCCAGTTTTTCGAGGGAGGTGATAATATCATATTCTTCCAGGAAAACCCCCTCGGGTACGGAAACCGGCACGGAAGTGTAATTCAGAATTCCCTTTACACCGGCATCCAGCATGATTTTGGTCACTTCATGGGTTGACTGGGGGGCAACGGTAAGTACTGCAATGCTGATATTTTCCTTTTCGACAATTTCTTTCATCTTATTGATATGGAAGCAGGGAACCCCCGCGATAATACGGTCGTATTTCTGGGGGTCATTATCGAATGCAGCTACAATGGACAGCTTTTCGCGTTTTCCTGTAAAATAGCTGGTAATGGCCCGTCCTAGGTTACCCATTCCAATGACTGCTATGCGCTGACCCGATTCGCTGTCAATGATTTTCCCAATGAGCGTAATGAGGTCCTTGATTACGTAGCCTTTGCTTTGGCTCCCGGAGTACCCTATCAGCATCAGGTCACGGCGAACCTGGACGGGTGTCAGGTTCATCATACGGGCCAACTCATGGGAGTAAATATTGGTTTTCCCCATCTGGACACTATTGTAGAGCAGCCGACGATATTGGCTCAGGCGTTCTACGGTTTTTCCCGGAAGTTCTATTATTTTTTTGTTTGGCATGGCTGTTTAAATGGTTTATTGGTTTTCAATGGGAAAAATGACAGTAAAACTGCTACCTTCTCCTGGTGTGCTTTCAACTTTTATGTCAGCTTCATACAGCTCGAGTATCTTTTTGACAATGGAAAGGCCCAGGCCACTTCCACTGATGTTTTTAGTCTCTTCTGTTTTGATCCGCACAAAGTCTTCGAATAGTTTATCCAGATCGTCAGCGTTCATGCCAATACCGGTATCTTCAACCCTGATGATGGCATTGCTTTCTTCTTTACCCAGGCTGACATCAACCCTGCCTCCTTCTTTGTTGTATTTGATGGAATTGCTGATGAGGTTGTTCAGCACAATCTCAATTTCCTGGCGATCGGCCTGGATTGGAACTTTGGTTCCACAATTGAGGTAAATGTCAATGCCTTTCTGGATGCTGAGGGGCTGGAAGGAGTCGATACTTTGCTGGGCAATTTCACACAACATGATAGATTCAATATTCCTTGATTTTTTCCCTGATTCGATGCGGGTGAAATCAAGCATGTCCATAATCAGGTTGCGCATACTTTGAACACGAAACAAAGACCGGTCAATCATTTCCATATAATCATCAATCTGGTCACCTTCTTTTTTTCCCTGCATCATTTTGAGGTAACCTTCAATGGCGTTGATAGGCGCTTTCAGCTCGTGAGAAAGCACCGATAAGAACTGAAACCGGATTTGTTTTCCTTCCAAATTAAGTTTTTGGGTCATTCGTCTCAGAAACAACTGCTTGGTAATGGTTTCGACGGTGGCACGAAGTTCCTTGGGGGTAAAGGGCTTGGGAACGAAATCATACGCCCCTTTTCGAGTAGCTTTGACGGCCAGGTCAAGTGAGGCATAGGAAGTGATCATGACAACTACCACATCCAGTTGCTTTTTGTTAATAAATTCAAGCACTTCAATTCCCTGGATTCCAGGTAGTTTGTTGTCAAGTAATACAATGTCAAATTTTTGGTCGACCAAATAGGTCAGGGCATCTTCTCCGGTGGGTGCCTCCACAACATTGTAATCAAAATCCTCATCCATGAAAGGATAACTTACAGAAAAATTTTCGAGGATACGAATTACTCCGCTCCTGATCCCGGGTTCATCATCAACAACCAGCAAGTTCAGTTTTCCCATGGCTAGATCTTCAGTAATTTGTTGATTTCCTTGTGAAGTTGGTCATTTCTGATTCCCTTATCCAGGAAAAGATCAGCTTTTATCCAGTCCTGGTCTTCCTGGGTATTAACATCGAATATCATACCGGTTTCAGCGGTTACAGCTGAAGCAATAATAATCGGGACACCGGGATATTTATTTTTGATTATATGGCACAAGATAAATCCAGTATCCTGGCTTTCCATCATTAAATCGAGGATAGCCAGGTCGGGTTTTGTCCTTTCAATAATGTTCTCGGCTTCTTTTTGGGTCGCTGCCGTGATCACCTCAAACCCCATGTCCTGAATGGCTGATCTCATTTGAAAAAGATAATCCAGGTCATCGTCAACCACTAAGATGGTTCTTTTTACTTTCTTTAACATAACAAGTCGTTTTTATGCAATGCTTAAACTTTCTTCTTCCAGATTGGCCGTCTGGCGCGGGATTGTAACAAAGAAACTGGTTCCTGTATCTCCTTTATCTGGATTGTTGTTGCTTTCAACCTTAATCGCTCCCCGATGCATTTTGACAATACCGTAAATAATTGGAAGCCCCAACCCAGTACCCTTTCCATTCTCTTTAGTGGTAAAGAAAGGCTCAAACATCCTTTCCTGATTTTCAGGTGCTATCCCGGTCCCAGTGTCAGAGACTTCAAACAAAATATCATCGTTATTGTCATTTTCGTCAATGGTCACCCTGAGGGTTCCTCCCTCTGACATGGCATCCACCGCATTTTTAAAAAGGTTTCCAAAGACTTGTATCATTTGGTCATGATCACATTCAACCAAGGGATCCTTTGTCCTGTTTTGGATTACCAGCTTAATGTTCGGTGGCAAAACAAGGGTCCGGAGTCCGTCTTTAATGAGCTGATCTACATTCACCTGGCTGATGGAGACCTTGCTTTTCCGGGCAAAGTTGAGCAAGCCACCAACAATTTTTTTACAACGATCGGCCTGCTCCACAATTAATTTCAGGTCACGGTATAATGGAGAGTTTTCTTCCACTTCATCCAGTAAGATATGGGCATACATAATAACCACCCCAAGTGGATTATTAACTTCGTGAGCGATTCCTGCAGCAAGTTGTCCCATGGAGGCCAGTTTTTCACTTTGTTTAAGTGCGGCCCGGGTGGATTCCAGTTTTTTATTAGAGATATCCAGCTCTTTGATGTATTCATGAAGTTTATCGATGGTGTAAGGCAGGCACATCTCGGTTTCGGCAATTCCCTTCAATATGGCTACAGCATGATCATAACAGGTGTCGTAACCGCAAGCTCCGCAATTTAATTCATCTTCAGGTAAAACTTTGCCAAGTTTTGTGAGTACGTTTCGGATTTCTTCTGAGTTCGGCGGGTTTGGAAAACGCTGATCATCGGGAACAAATGTTCTGCTTAAGTCCAGCTGGAGGTAGGTATCGATATTCTTTTTCCATTCAGCAATGTTGAGTTTGTCAAATTTTCGTTTGGCAAAATTTGAGATGCTTTTCCTTTTATTAAAAAACTGCTGTTTATTGCTCATCCCAGGCCCGTTGATACAACCATTGCAACAAAGCAGGTCAAAAAGCTTTGCCTCCAGGTAACCCTCCTCAAACTCCCGCAAAACCTCAATGATATCCTGGCGGCCTTCAGCCACAACAATCTCTCCGCTAATGTAGTCTTCTTCAAGGTTAACAGTCTGAAGCATTCCACCGCTGATGGGGAATACTGCACCTTTTCCGGCGGTAGGAGGATCAAAATCGGAGGGTTCTACATTGTATTCGGTCACCCCTTTCTCAGCAAACATCCTTCTTAGTTCGATAAAAGAAATAGCTTCATCAACAAGACCTTTAAAATCATCGATGACAGCTTCTCCCTTCTTAGCTATACAAGGTCCAATAAACACAATCTTCAGGCCGTCGCTATGCATTTTTTTCAAGACCTTAGCTGTGGCAACCATTGGGGAAACAACAGGAGCCAATGATTCAATAATCTGGGGATGATGCTTTTCAACATAGTTGACAATGGCAGGGCAACTTGTTGATATATAGGAACGTTCAGGATTTTTTTGAAGGAGTTCCTGGTATTTATTTGCAACCAGCTCAGCGCCAAATGCCACTTCATTGACATACCGAAAACCCAGGGCGCGTATCATGCCTACAAAAGCATGATAATCGGAGATATCAGTAAATTCAGCCGCAATACTTGGCGCAACGATTGCAGCGACTTCTTTTTCTTCTCTAAGGAGTTTTTTTACCTTGTCGATAGCGAAAGTAAACATCTTGGCATCCCTGCTGCAGACCTTTACACAATTTCCACAGGAAATACAACGTGATGGAATGATCTCGGCCTGGCCATTGATAATTTTTATGGCTTTGGCAGGGCATTCCCTGACGCAGGTGTAACAAACCTTGCAACGGTCTTTAACCGTGAAAATAAACTGGTTTACAACAGGTTGATCCATTTAAAAATTTTTATCTCGTTATCTCTCTTTTGATGAAACGCGTATGGAAAAGTACTGGCAGATTCTCTTCGTCAGGTTTTTCCTCCATTGTCCTGAAAATATTATCCAGGCAAGGGTTTTCGGAGGGTTTTTGGATTAATGTGAATTTTTCCATATCCTGACAAATCTTTTTTCGGTTTCTGGGTATATCCGGGATTCTGTTTATTGGTTGACCCCCTCCTCCAACGCATCCCTCCAGGCATGCCATTACTTCGATATAATGAATGTCGTTGCGTCCTTCAGCGATCAACTCATCAATATAAGCCTTGGCATTGCTGATCCCACTGACCCAGGCAAATCCAAAAGTCTTTTTCCCAACTGTAAGTTTTGATTCCTTCCTTCCAGAAATGGTTTTAGGAATGTTGAACTTGAAGGTTTCTTTTCCTGAAGATTTGAGGTTCTCAAATAATTCGAAGGCGACGGCTTCTGCCTTTCCCCCAGAATAACCTAGTTTAAGGGCATTTCGGCTGGAACCTGAGAATGGTTCGTCAAATGGAACTGGATGGACTTTCCTTAGGTCGATCCCATTAGCCCTAATCATTCGAATGAACTCCCGTATGGTCAAAACCGCATCAACTTCTGAAATGCCCTTAACGGTTAATTCATCACGGGAAGCCTCAAATTTTTTCCCTGTACAGGGCATGACAGCAACACTAAAAATATTATCTGGTAGAATATTTTCCTTTTTGGCATACCATGTTTTTAGAAGTGTTCCAAAAATTTGCTGCGGGGATTTGGAAGTGGAAAGGAAAGGAATTAATTCGGGTTGGAACTCTTCCACAAATTTTACCCAGGATGGACAGCAGGAAGAAAATAAGGGGTGCTTACTGCCTTTTCTTACCCGCTCAATTAATAGTCTTGCTTCTTCACGGATGTTGAGGTCAGAAGTAACCCCAAGATCAAAGACCTTGTTGCCCCCCATTTTTTTTATTGCAGAGCAAACATACCATCCCGGGTTTTGATCGGGCTTAATCCCAAAATGTTCGACAATAGAAGCTGTAGCGGAAGGGGATACAAAAAATATCACCTCCTTTTTCTTTTTATCAATGTTCGCCTGAACCTTTTCTAAATGGGAAATATCTGTCAAAGCACCGGTAGGACAAACCATAATGCATTGTCCGCAATCGATACAGGTGGAGACATTTAAGCCCTTGTTGAATGCGCTGGTTATTTTGATATTGTTAGCGCGGGAAGTAAAATCGATGGCTGTGACGTACTGTGTTTCCTCGCATATCCGAACACAACGGCTGCAAAGAACGCATTTGGCGGGATCCCTGAAAACACTTGGGCTGGAATTATCAGGGTATTGCGCATTTTTCCTGGCAAAAAATTTTCTCTCTTTTACATTCATTTCTTCTGCCAGCCACTGGAGTTCACAATTACCGTTTCTTTCACAATAGAGGCAATCGTCGGGATGGTTGGAAAGCAACATCTCAACGATAGATTTTCTGGCCCTGATAACCCGCTGGGTGTTGGTGAAAACCTTCATTCCTTTTTCGACAGGGAAACTGCAGGAGGTGATTAGATCGCGTTTACCCTCTACTTCCACCACACAGAGTCTGCAAGCACCTGTGGGAGTAAACCTGTTCATGTGACACAAGGTTGGAATCTTTATGCCATTTCGTTGAAGAGCAGTGAGCAGCGTTTCGCCCTCACTCACTTCGATCAAGCTGTTATTCACTTCTATTTGAAAGTCCATATTATTTTTTTGAACCTTACTGAATTAATACGGCATTAAATTTACAAGCATCATAGCAAAGCCCGCATCCGATACACTTTTCTTCAACAATAAAGTGGGGATGTCTGGCAGATCCAATGATGGCATCGACTGGGCATTTCTTGTAGCAGGCGGTGCATCCAGTGCACAAATCTACATCAATAGAAAAGACACGCAGGTCGCGACAAACATTGGCCGGGCATTTCCGTTCAAAAATATGCGCATCAAATTCTTCCTTAAAATTGTTTAGGGTGTTGAGTATGGCATTGGGTGCAGATTTCCCTAGTGCACAAAGAGAAGTATCCCTCATGACATTTGCCAGTGATCGCAGTTGCATGACCCCTTTGAAACGTTCAAGTGATTGAAAATGATTATTTTTCCCGGGTCTTTGGGTAACTACTTCCATGATCTCCAGAAGTCTTGCAGTACCTTCTCTGCATGGAATACATTTCCCACAACTCTCGTTTTTAAAGAAATTGGTAAAGTATTTGGCCAAATCAACCATACAGGTTGACTCATCGATAACCACAAAACCTCCGCTTCCAAGGGATGTGCCAATGGATTTCAATTCTTCATAATCGATTCTGTTGTCAAGGTTTTTTTTCGTGATATAGTTTCCTGAGTTAATGCCAAGGATTACGGCCTTAAATTTCTGCTTTCCAGAGGTACCGCCTCCAATTTTCCAAACGATATCCCTGAATGTTGTGCCCATTGGGACTTCAATGGTACCATAATTTTTAACCTTTCCTGAAAGGGTGAAAAGCTTGGTTCCCTTACTGTTGTCGGTTCCTGTTTTCTTAAACCAATCGGGCCCGTTTTTAAGGATCAAGGGGATATTGAAAAGCGTTTCAACATTGTTGACTATGGTGGGCTTGTTCCATAATCCCTTTTCCGAAGGATAGGGCGGTTTGGATTCGGGCATGGCCCTCTTCCCTTCAATACTATTATTGAGGGCTGTTTCTTCGCCACAAACAAATGCTCTTGCCCCTCGTTTAACGATAATATCGATATTGACTCCTGAGTCAAAAATATGATGTCCCAGCAAGCCATATCCGCGTGCATTTTCAATGGCTTTTTCAAGCCGCTCAATAGCGAGTTTAAATTCCTGACGGATAAAAATAAAGGATTTAGTAGCACCAATTGCATAGGCTGCAATTATAACAGCTTCTATTAACCTGTGGGGATTGCTTTCGATAATCACCCGGTTCATATAACTACCTGGATCACTTTCTACAGCATTGCAAACCAGGAACTTCTGATCGGAGAAGGTTTTTAATGTATTTGCCCATTTTTTGCCAGTGGAATAACCTCCTCCTCCCCTTCCAGAAAGCTCGCTTTCTTCAATAAGCTGGCAAACTCCTTTAGGTGTCAGACTGGAAATTGTATCGGCAAAGGCCCAATAGCCACCCCGTGCAATATATTGTTCAACGGATACAGGATCAATCAGGCCGCAATTGTCAAGCAGGACCCTTTGCTGACCAGAGAAAAAGGAATGGTCAAAAATAGGATTGATTCCTTCCCAAGGCTGAGAGATGTCATTTTTATATTGACCAATGGTTTGGAGGTCAGGAATGTTATGATTTAAAATCTCATCCAAAAGATATTGAACCTTGTCTTGCTTGACATTTCCGAAAGAAATACGTGACTTTCCCGGAAGCTGAATATCAACAATAGGTTCAGCACTGCAAAGACCAATGCACCCCCCTTTAATCAACTCAATATCAATTCCATGGTCATCAATATACTCCTGGATTGCTTTGAAAGTCTTACCGGCGCCGGCAATCAGGCCGCAGGTACCCATTCCAACATAAATAATAGGATTGTTGACCCGCTCACGGCTAATGTATGAAAGCTCTTTCTCCAACCGTTCATTTTCAAGGCGATTTGGATCAAGCAATACCTGATTTATTAAAAACTGCTTTAAAGCATCGGGCGATTTAGCTTTCATAAATATCTTGGTCTTTTATTCTGAAGGATTGAAGAATATCGTTAAGTTTCTCGGATGTAAGCTGGGTAAAATATTCACCATTGATCTCAATAATTGGGGCAAGACCACAAGCTCCAACGCAAGAAACAACCTCAAGACTGAAAAGCCCCTCTTTGTCTGTTTCTCCGGATTTAATTTTAAGTTGTTTTTCTAATTCCTGGATAAAAGTTGAAGCTCCGGCCACATGACATGCGGTTCCATGACAAAGCCTGATATGAAACCTTCCGGTTGGTCCAAACCTGAAATTGTCATAAAAGGTGGCCACTCCGTAAATCTTATTTACAGAAATGGATAAGTAAGCACCCACGTGGTTAATGATTTCTTCGGACAAGAAGCCAAATTCATCCTGTATTTCCTGAAGCATCGGAATCAGATCTTCCCTTTGTTTGTTGGGGAATCGTTCAAGAATTGAATCAATTGAAGGGGGCATGGAATGTAAGTTGTAATTTTTTTCACAATAATACTCAAATCTAAGGATAATGAAAAGTTTTTTTCCTTAAATATTGTAATTTCAATGGGTTGTATAGGTCAGGTTTGCTTATGGATAACGCATTATTATGCTAAAAACCTAATAAAAAGGAATTTTGTTATTCTATTGGAGGGTTAAATGTAATTTAGATTAATTCAGAATAAGCTAAAAAGACCTTGAGATGTTATACCAATAACGATTAATTTAAAAGGATTGAGTAATTTTGTTAATCCTTGAAGCACAAAAAATTATATTTAAGAAATATATGGATGGACAGGGCATAACAATCACCATTTGCATGGGAAGCAGTTGCTTCTCACGTGGAAACAAGAAAACCTTACAAGTAATTCAGAATTATCTCAGAGAAACCGGAAGGCTGGAATTAGTTACTTTTCAAGGGTCGCATTGTTTTGGAACCTGTGAGTTTGGTCCCATGATTAAAATAAATGACATTCAGTTTAACCAGGTTACAGAGGGGAATGTGATTAACATTCTTGAGCAATTTTTTGAAAACCACGAGTAAGGTACGAAAATGTCAGAAAAAAATTAAAGACCAGGGAATTATGCGAATCATAAACATTGACCATAGTCGCTGTACTCAATCTTATGCTTGCATCCGGGTTTGCCCGGTAAAAGCCATTGCAACGCGAAGTGATGGCAAGCCTGTTGTTCACCATGACCGTTGTATTGGATGCGGAAGTTGTCTTTCAGTTTGTGCATCCAATGCAATATCTCATTATAGTGATTTGGAGCAAGTCATTGAACTTCTTAATTCAGAAAACAAGGTGGCTGCTATTGTCGACCCAACGATCAGCGGAGAATTTCCTGACATAAAGGATTACAGGAAATTTGTTGAGATGATACGTAAACTAGGCTTTGCTTATGTTAGCGAGATTTCATTTGGAGTTGATCTGGTTGCAAAAAAATATAAAGAGCTGTTCGAGAACTTTAAGGGGAAGTATTATTTGGCAGCCAATTGTCCTAGTTTGGTTTCCTATGTTGAAAAATATTTTCCGGAACTCAGCGATAACCTCGCACCATTGGTTACACCAATGACCGCCATGGCAAAGGTGGTCAGGAAGGCTTATGGCAAGGATGTCAAGGTGGTTTGTTTTGGCCCCTGTCTTTCGGCTAAATATGATGCGGGTTTATTTGAGGACGATGGGAAAGTAGATGGCGTTTTAACCTTTAAGGAATTAAGGGAACTTTTTTCGCGCTTTAATTTTAAGGAGGGAAAAGTTGAGTATTCTGAATTTGACTCTCCAATTGGCAACCTGGGCTCTCTTTATCCCCTTCCCAGTGGGTTTGTCTATGCAGCAGGGATTAATGCTGACTTGCTTTCAGGGTCAACTATTTCAGCCAGCGGGAAAGAAAACATGATTCAGGCTGTGGATGAGTTCAGCCAGAATACTGAAACCATAAAAAAACATTTCAGCCTGTTTTACGATCAGGGATGCTTGATGGGGCCTGGTACCACAGACCGCTCCCATAAATTCCTACGCCGTTCAATGGTTCTGGCATACTCTAATAAAAGACTAAAGAATTTTGATTCCAAACAATGGGAAAAGGAACTTAATGAATATTCGGGTCTAGACCTTTCAAGAACTTTTCAAAAGGACGATCAAAGGCTACCGGTTCCAAGTAATGACCAGGTTGAGGAAATTATGAAAAGCTTGGGAAAGGACATGGAAGATCGCTCTGCATGCAGTGCCTGTGGATTCAACAGTTGCAAGGACTTTGCCATATCCATTAGCCAGGGTTTGAGCAAGCCGGAAATGTGTCAGACCTTTTCACTGAAAAGCAAGACTGAATATATTAAAACATTAAAAAATAATAATGAGAAGCTGAAAAAGCAGAATGAACTTTTACAGGAGACAGAAAAAGCGTTAAAGTCAGAAAACCAGAAAATTATACAGGAAACAGATACTATCTCCACACTGCTTCAAAACTTACCTTCAGCTGCTGTCATTGTTGACGACAAACTAAAGATCATTGAATCGAATAAAAGTTTTATTAAAGTATTGGGTGAAGATGCGGAAATGATCAATGAAGTTATTCCGGGATTGGTTGGGGCCGATCTTAAGACCTTGTTGCCATATCCAATTTATAACCTGTTTTCTTATGTCCTTGAAAATGATGAAAATGTTGTAGGAAAAGATGTTACACATGGTGACAGTTTATTAAACGTTAGTGTTTACAGCCTGAAGCCAAATAAAATAGTAGGTGCGGTTTTCCGCGATATGTATGTGGCAGAGGTGCGCCAGGAAGAGATCATAAATCGTGTAACCGAGGTCATTGACGAAAACCTGAAAATGGTACAGAACATTGCATTTTTACTTGGTGAAGGGGCCAGCACAACTGAAAAAATGCTTAACTCAATTATTGAAACGTATCAAAAAATCAATAAACCCTGAAATTAAGCATGAAGGATCTATTTTATATTGAGGTTGGTTCATTTCAAAAGAGTCATGCAGGTGAAAGAATCTGCGGGGACGTTTTCGTTTCCCAGAAAGTGAAAGAAGAAAATCGCACGGTTGTAGTGCTTTCGGATGGCATGGGGCATGGTGTTAAGGCCAATTTACTTGCTACCCTTACGGCTACAATGGGTATGAATTTTACTCGCGAGCATAAGGATGCAAGGAAAATTGCCGAGATAATAATGAACACACTGCCGGTTTGCAGTGAAAGAAAAATTAGTTATTCAACCTTTACTATTGTTGACCTGGAGGATTCAGGGCAAACGACAATTATAAACTATGATAATCCTGACCCCATTGTTTTAAGGGACAAAGATACGTTTAAGCCTGACTGGCAATATTTAATGCTGGAGTCGGAAAACAATGCTGGAAAGGAAATTAAAGCCTGTTCCTTTTTAGCTCAAAAAGAAGACAGGATTATTCTAATGAGTGACGGCATCACTCAGTCAGGTATGGGTAAGGGTAATTATCTGCTAGGCTGGGGACTTGAAAACGTTGAGCAACTCGTTCTGGATCGTGTAAGGGAAAAGCCAGAGATTTCAGCAGCCAAACTGGCTGGAAAAATCGTGAATAAGGCACACGCCAATGATAACTACCAGGCTAAGGATGATATGAGTGTGGTTGTTATTTATTTTCGTGAACCCAGACAACTTTTATTGTGTTCAGGACCTCCTTTTGACCAGGCAAAGGATAAAGAATTGGCGCAAATAGTAGGGGGATTTAATGGAGAAAAAATTATTTGTGGTGGTACTACTGCAGATATTATCTCCAGGGAATTGAATATTCCCATAAAAGATACCCTTGAATTTGATGATCCAGAACTCCCCCCAATTTCTTTTATGGAAGGTATTGATCTTGTTACGGAAGGAATCCTAACCCTAAGCAAGGTATCAGAGATTCTGGAAAAGTATAGCACCCGCACAGAGCTTGGCAAAGGACCAGCAGATATTATAGTAAAATTGTTTTTAGAAAGTGATTCTATTCATCTCTGGATCGGCACAGCCATTAATGTAGCTCACCAAGACCCAAATTTACCTGTTGAATTAGAAATTCGCCGGACAGTTATGAAAAAAATTGCAAAAATACTTGAAAGCAAATTTTTAAAAGAAATAAGCTTTCATTTCATTTAGAGATACTTACATATTAATTAATTTAATGATATTATTTAATAGTTATTTAGATTGATTCTAAATTTTAAAAAAAGTACGTGTTTTTTCTAGTTTGTTAACTAGTAAAAACCCTTGATAAATAAGGGTTTTTACGAATAGGTTTAATTTTAGTCTACATTTTTTTACATTATAACATACTTTTTTATTTGGAAAACGATTTTTTTGTTTTACATTTGTAATGTCAAAGCAGAATAAATTTGACAGTCCGACAAGAAAATTGAATGTATAACTAAATAAACTGCGTGAAAAAAATTCTACTCTCTGTTTTTTGTTGCCTACTTACATACCAAACAATCTCAATCCCCATTACTGACAGAATACGTCTGTCGCAAGGGGAAGAAATACAGGTATATTCTGAGCAACAAGGCTTTTCAGACCTCCCCTCCCCAAATTCTGAAAGGCACTTCATTCTTTTTTCAGCCAAAGAGAATGTTGCTCCCCTAAAATTCATGGGTACAGAGCCGCTGGGATACCAGGGCCAAACTGCCCAAATTTTAGGGTTGAGCATGCTCAGGCTGACAAGCCAGTTATTCCGTCCGCTTTCTTTGAAGGTATTTGTTTATTATGCCCTGGCCTTATTATTAATGCTTGGCATTTTTATTGGTTTTGGTATTTATTTGCTAAGATTATCAAAAGCAAAACGTGATGCTGAAACCAGCGAAGCATTCTTCAGGGCACTTATTGATGAGTCTCCCCTCGCCATGGTCATTTTTCAGGATTTGAGAATTGAATATGTGAATCCTGCCATGGAAAACTTAAGTGGGTATGCCCAAAAAGAATTGTTGACAATGGAAATCTGGCAGCTCATTCACCCTGACAGTCTTTCAGGTATTCGCGCCGAGAACTGGTTTCTTGTAAAGAAAGACAGTGGGATGCGATTTGAATTTCGTTTACAGAATAAATTCCAGACCGAAAAATGGGTTGATTTCTCTGCACGGCTTATTGACTTTTATGGAAAGCCTGCATTTTTGGCCACAGCTATTGACGTTACAGAGCGAGTTCAAGAGCAAAGCAATGAGAGCAAGTCCTCTGAGAGGCTATCTCTTCTCCATTTAGCCAGCAATGATGGCGTTTTTGATTATGACCTGAATTCCGATGAACTCTACCTTTCACCCAAATGGAAGGAGATTTTGGGTTATAATGAACAGGAGATAAAAAATACCCTTAGCGTCTGGGAAATGTTGATTCATCCAGATGACAAGGATTCTGCAAGCTTGCTTTTTGACAGTATTAAAGGTGGCATTGTTCCTCAGAAAGATCTTGAATTCAGAATGAAATGTAGTGATGGTACCTATAAATGGGTAGAAGTGAAGATTACCGTTGTTTATGACGAAAACACCAAACCTATTCGGGTACTTGGATCGCAAGGTGACATTTCTGAAACCAAGAAGAGCAAGCAGGAACTCATTGCTGCAAAAGAAGCTGCAGAAGAAGCTGCAAGGGCCAAATCCAGTTTTATTTCAAGTGTAAGCCATGAAATCCGGACCCCTCTGAATGCCATTATCGGCTTGGCAGACTTGCTGATTCAGGAAGAAGGACTTAGTGAACAACAAGCTGAGAACCTTAAATCCCTTAAATTCTCAAGCGATCATTTATTAGGCATTATCAATGATGTGCTGGACTTTTCAAAGCTGGAAGCAGGGAAAGTTAATCTGGATAAAACTGATTTTAACCTTGAACAACTTGTTAATGAAACCTCCAGAGCCATTGATTTTAAGGCACACGAAAAGGGCATTCCGGTAAGGGTTCGTATTAATCCAAACGTTCCTCAAACAGTAGTTGGAGATGCCGGCAGGTTACGTCAGATCATGCTTAATCTTTTAGGTAATGCAGTTAAGTTTACCTCTGAAGGGCACATTGATGTTTATGTGAAAATGCTTGAGCGAAGTGGACAAAGCTGTCGATTGAGGTTTTCAGTTTCTGATACTGGCATTGGGATCCCAGAGGAAAAGCGTCAAAGCATTTTTGAAAGTTTCACTCAGGCTGAAGAAAATACTTTCCGGAAGTTTGGTGGCACTGGTCTTGGACTTTCCATCAGCAAAAAGCTGGTTGAACTGCAAGGCGGTGAAATTGGCTTAAAAAGCATCGAAGGAATTGGTTCAACATTCTGGTTTGAACTTCCCATGGAAATCAGCGAAAAGAAAATGGAAGTTGAAACTGGCAAATTGTCTCAAGGGGTTAAAGACCTTCATGGCATCCGGATTCTTCTCGTTGAGGATGATCGCATGAACCAGTTTGTAATGTCACAGTTTTTCAAGAAGTGGAATGCCCAGGTTGAGACTGCTGAAAACGGGCGTTTGGCGATTAAGAAACTTTCTGAGAAGAACTTTGACTTGGTTTTGATGGATGTTCACATGCCCGAAATGGATGGGTTTGAAGCTACCCAGGTGATTCGCGATGAATCTTCCAGCGTTCTGGATCACCAGGTACCGATCATTGCCCTTACAGCGGATGTTAATAACGAAACCCGCACCCGGGTAAGAGAAACGGGAATGAATGATTTCATTACGAAGCCTTCTGAGCCAGATGTGTTATTTCAGAAAGTATTGGAAAACTCTAAACTTGAGGTTGAGCAGACTGAAGAAAGGCAAGATACCTATGGTACAACTACGCTCACTAGTGGATATGAGTTGAAAGAACTTAAGCTTACAGTAAAATCTGCCCTAAAGGAGATTTTTGAAGATAATACCGGGGCTACTACTTCAATGATTCAACATTTCATGAAGCAGATCCCTGCTACTATCGATCGTGTCAATGAATATATTGAGCAGGACGAAGGCGAGTTTGCAGCTCAGGCCTTACACCGTATTAAACCAGGTTTTCACTATCTTGGGTTCAGTAAAACTGCCATTAAGGTAGAAGAACTGCAGGAAGTGATTAGAAAAGCCAGGGCTCCGGGAGACATACGCAAGCACATGCTGGTCCTCGAAAGCGACATAACGAAGATCATGCATGTGCTTATAGAGATACTTAAGGATATTGAATCCAGTGAACCAGGTGAAACCTGATAAACTAAACAAAAAAAGTCAGAAAACGAAAAAAGTATTAACAAAACAAGCGCCTTTGATAACAACCCTACTATTTAACCTTTCAGAATAAAATGCTACATTTGGCCTGAAATTTTTGAATTTCTCCGGAGTAGTTTCATGACCAAAGATGAGCAATACATGCAACGGTGCCTCGACCTAGCCTCCAAAGGGCTTGGGTCGGTGGCACCGAACCCTTTAGTGGGTAGTGTAATTGTTTATAATGACCAAATCATAGGTGAAGGCTACCATCGTGTTTATGGAGGTCCTCATGCTGAAGTCAATGCTATAGCATCAGTCAAGGATTCTTCAGTTCTTTCTGAATCCACCTTATTTGTAAATCTGGAACCCTGCAGTCATTTTGGAAAAACACCTCCCTGCTCTGATTTGATTATCCGTAAAAGAATCAGGCGTGTAGTCATTGGAAGTGTTGACCCTTTTGATGTGGTCACCGGAAAAGGGATTGCCCGATTAAGAAATAATGGATGCGAAGTGACCGTTGGGGTTTTGAAAAACCAATGTCAGGCCATAAATAAAAGGTTTTTCACCTTTCACGAAAAGAAGAGGCCATTTATTATCCTTAAATGGGCGCAAACCGCTGATGGCTTTATTGATTCATTGCGTCCCCCTGGTTCTGTGCTACGCCCAGCCTGGATAACAAGTGAGAATCTGCGTATTCTTGTACATAAATGGCGCAGTGAAGAACCTGCAATCATGGTAGGAACACACACAGCCTTGGCAGACAATCCACGTTTGAATGTTCGCGACTGGTCTGGGCACCAACCGCTTCGTATTGTTGTTGACCGGAAATTGGCACTACCCCAAAACTTGCACCTTTTTGACAAAAAACAGGAAACCCTCATATTGAATGAAAGGCTGGATAAAAAAGACGGCACTTCCACTTTTTTAAAACTTCCTTTTGATGGTGAACTGGTAAGCTTGTCACATCTGATGCAATATCTTTATAGTCAGGGAATCCAATCTGTTTTTGTTGAAGGCGGACAAAAGCTTATTCAATCCTTTGTTAAACAAGACCTATGGGATGAAGCCAGGGTTTTTAGCGGACCTCAATTTTTTGGTGAGGGGATAAAAGCCCCCTCAATTAAACCCTCCAATTTAGCGCATATAATAATTGGGAATGAAGGCTTTTTCTGGTTTAAAAACTTTTTAAATTATTAACATCCTCTAACCATGGTTTACCTGCTTCTTGCAATCATCATATCAACTAGCATTGTCATAACTTTTAGGCTTTTTACCCGGTTCTCTATCAATAACACCCAAGCCATCACAGCAAATTACCTGATAGCGGCCATCCTGAGTTTTGTTTTGCATCCCGAAACATATTCCTTTGCAGGGCTACCTGAAAAGAACTGGTTTATCTTTTCATGCATAATAGGGGTCACATTTATTCTGACCTTTTTCCTTTTTGCCCTCTCGGCCCAAAAGGTTGGGGTGGCCCTTACTTCTGTAACAAGCAAGATGTCGGTGGTTATCCCGGTTTCAATTGGTATTTTCCTTTATGCTGAACCTCCAACGACCCTTAAATTAGCTGGGATATTAATTTCACTTTTGGCCTTTTACCTTACATTTAAAAAGAAAAGTAACATCAGGATTGATTTTCGCCTCATCATCTTACCAATTTTCTTGTTCCTCGGGAATGGTTCCAATGATTCGCTTACCAAGCATGCCACAACCAAACTGCCCGATTTTGGTAATGATTTCATGCTTTTCCTTGGAGTGGTTTTTTCCGTAAGTTTTTTAATTGGTCTGAGTATTTGGTTGGTTTCCGGGCTTTATAAAAAAAATACTTCGTCTAAATTTTCACCTAAAAGCATATTGGCGGGAACTTGGCTTGGTCTGCTAAACTTTGGCTCGAGTTACTATTTTATTGTTGCACTCGGGTACTTCGACAGCTCCGTATTTTTTCCAATCTTTAATGTTAGCATTGTAGGTCTTTCAGCTCTTTCGGGCTTTCTCCTTTTCAAGGAAAAACTACTGCCAGTAAATTGGTTTGGAATATTCCTGGCAGTTTGTGCCATAATACTTGTTGCTATGGGAGGTTAAAGCCAAATGAGCTCAAATCTTTTTGTCACTGAATAATAGTTAAATTTCTTTTTTATGGAAGGGGATACTTACCTTACAATTGATGGGCCCTCCCTAGGCCTTTACAAGGATAAGGGAAGTAAATTCATTGCCCTTGCCTGGCCTGTTGAGAATGAAGAACAGATTAATGAGATTCTGGTCTCCGTAAAAAAAGAATATCATGATGCACGCCACCATTGTTATGCCTGGATTTTGGGGCAAACCGGTGAGCATTATCGCATGAATGACGATGGTGAACCTTCAGGAACTGCAGGAAAACCAATTTATGGCCAGTTGCTTTCTAATGGCCTCTCCAATGTTTTTGTGATTGTTGTGCGGTATTTCGGTGGAACAAAACTCGGTGTCCGTGGTCTGATTGATGCATACAAAGGAGCAACTTTAGATGCCTTGCAGAATGCTAACCTGGTTATAAGGATTTTACACGAATATTATCAGATTGATTTTGACTACCTGGCGATGAATGATGTAATGAAGATCATGAAAGAATTTGACCTGGAACAATTTGATCATAAGTTTGATTTAAAATGTAATCTAAAATTTAAGGTTCGAAAGAGTCTGTCCCGCCAGATAATTGAAAGCCTAGATTTGATACAGGAGATTAGTGTAACTAAAATTGCAGAAGATTAATTCTTATTATCCTGTTTTCAAAATGTTTTTGATTTATTTGCTAAATGATTTTTCTTTTTTTTTATGACTATTTCATAAACAATTTAATACTAATAGTTTATAACTCTACACAGTAAATTAAAATCGGCTTGGTTAAAGTCTTTATAAATAAAGTAATACATACATTTTTTTTTGCATATTACTTTAATTAGTTATAATATTGCTTTCCCTGTAAATCATAATATTTAAAAAAGTTTTGCAATGGTTATCCACCAAAGGCTTGTGTTTTCTCTTATCATTTGTATTTTTCTGGTTTTCCCTGCTTGCCAGCAAAAACATTTTTCAAAGGAAATAAGCAGTGAATTGATTGCGGTTGATTCAAAAACAATACCAGATCCAGACCCAGAAATAGATTCTTTTATTTCAGGTTACCGCTTTGAACTTGAGAAAGAGATGAACCAGGTTCTGGCTTTCTCTCCTTTCCCAATGAGAAAAGCATCGCCGGAAGGCTTACTTAACAATTTTATTGCGGATCTGGTTTTTGAGGTTGCAGATGAATTTTATGTCCCCGAAGATGGACAGAAAATTGATTTTTGCCTTTTAAATTATGGTGGATTAAGGGCAAGCCTTCCTGAAGGCCCTATTACCAAGTCCCGAGTTTTTGAAATCATGCCTTTTGAGAATGAAATGGTGGTAATTACCCTATCTGGTGAGAAAGCTTACGAATTGTTTGAATATGTTGCCAGCAGCGACAGGGGAATGCCCATTTCCGGCCTGAAGTTAGGAATTAAAGAAGGAAAACTGGGACACGTTTTAATTCAGGGAAAAGAATTTAATCCAAACCAGAATTATAAAGTGGTTACTTCCGATTACCTGGCTGAAGGTGGTGACCGGATGCGTTTCTTTCTCAACCCGCTGAACACTGAAGTGGTTGGAATGAGAATTAGGGATGCCATCATTTTGTTTATGGAGCGTGAAGCAGCAAGCGGAAGGGAACTTTTTTCTGAATTGGATGGCAGGATTTATTTTATGGACTAGGTTATCCAGTTCGATTGTCAAAAATTGTTAAGAAAATGCATACTATCAGTCGAAGAAAATTTATTGCCATGGCGGGTCTAACAGGAGCCGCTACTTTTGGGGGATTTCCTGTTATGGCAGCTATGAAAAGCAGTAAGAAAAAAATTACCATTCTTCATACCAATGATACCCACAGTCGGATTGATCCATACCCTCAAAACGATCCTAATTTTCCAGACATGGGTGGCTATGCCCGGCGAGCGGCCATGATTAAGCAGCTAAGATTTGAGGATCCTGAATTGCTCTTGCTGGATGCTGGGGATTTCTTCCAGGGAACTCCTTATTACAATATGTTTGGAGGAGAAGTTGAATTAAAACTTATGAGTACATTAGGGTATGATGCGGCCACATTGGGTAACCATGAATTTGATAATGGGGTTTATGGATTTAATAATGCAATCAAACATGCTCAATTTCCGTTTGTAAATGCCAACTACGATTTTTCAGATACACTCCTGAAAGGTAAGATCCAACCCTTTATTGTTTTGAAAAGGAATGGCATCAAAGTGGGAATCTATGGACTTGGAATTGAATTGCGTGGCTTAGTGGCTCCAAGTATGTTTGCCGGACTGAAATACAATGATCCCGTTGAAGTGGCTCGTGCTACAGAAGAAACTTTAAAAAATCAACATGAGTGCCAGTTAATTGTTTGTCTCTCACACCTTGGGTTTAGTTATAATCATGACAAAGTAAGCGATGTTGTCGTGGCTCGTCAAACCCGCTGGACTGACATTATCATCGGCGGGCATACACATACTCTTCTCGACCCTGCGGTAATTGAGAAGAACATGAGAAATCAGGATGTAATAATTGGACAAACTGGATCGGGTGGTGTTCGATTGGGAAAAATCGAGGTAATCTTTGATCCTTCCTCAGAAGAAAAACTTGTCGAATCCATTACAACAAAAATTTATAAAAATCAAGAGGCTTAATGTTTTTTTATTAACTATTTTTCAGTAAAATTTGTTAACAAATCAATTGAGGCCTTTTCTTTTTTGCAATGTCTGAGAATCAATCAAAAAGGAAAATTAGCAAGATTTTTTTCATAGGAAGTTAAGTACAGGATGATGGAGAGAGTACACGAAAGGGTTTGGTCAAGGTGCTTAAGTATTATCAGGGATAATATCAGTCCCAATAGTTTTAATACTTGGTTTGCACCCATTAAACCTGTGAAATTGGAGAACAGTATTCTTACCATTCAGGTTCCCAGCCAGTTTTTTTATGAATGGCTTGAGGAACACTTCATTGATTTGCTAAAGAAAACCATTAAAAGAGAGTTAGGTCCTGAAGGCAGACTGGAGTACAGCATTATTATGGATACTAATTTTCATGCTTCCCCTGCCAATCCTTACACTGTCAGTGCTCCAACCCTGAATAAAAAGGCACTGAAGAACCCTCCGGTTAGCATGCCCATCGACCTGAACAAAGAGCAGGGAAAATCCATACCCAACCCTTTTGTCATTCCCGGGCTAAAAAAACTGAACATCCATCCTCAGCTTATTGATTCTTACAATTTCGATAATTTTATCCAGGGTGACTGTAATCGTTTGGCCCGAAGTGCTGGTCTTGCAGTTGGTCAGAATCCTGGGAAAACCAGTTTTAACCCCTTGTTAATTTATAGCGCAAATGGTTTGGGAAAAACCCACCTGGCGCATGCCATTGGCATTGAAGTAAAAAACAACTTTCCCGAGAAGACCGTTCTCTATATTTCATCAGAGCAGTTTACCAACCAGTTTGTAGATTCAGTAAGAAACAACAATCAAAACGATTTTATTCATTTCTACCAAATGATTGATGTCTTGATTGTTGACGATATCTATTGCCTGGCAGGAAAGGAAAAAACCCAAGATGTCTTTTTCCACATTTTTAACCACCTCCATCAAAATGGCAAGCAAATTATCATCACCAGCGATTTGCCACCTGTGGAAATGAAAGGCTTTGAACCCAGATTGCTTTCCAGGTTTAAATGGGGTCTTTCTGCAGATTTACAGGCGCCAGATTATGAAACCCGGATTGCTATCCTGCAAAAAAAGTTATACAACGATGGTGTAGAAATGCCACAGGAAGTGGTGGAACTCATTGCCTCCAGGATTACCAGCAATATCCGGGAAATGGAAGGAGCCCTGATCTCCATCCTGGCTCAATCCTCAATGAATAAGAAAGAGATTACACCTGAACTTGCATTGAAGGTCATCGAGAAGTTTGTAAAAAACACACCGAAAGAAATTACAGTCGAATATATCCAGAAAGTGGTTTGTGACTATTTTAGCATCCCTGTCGAAAAGATTCAATCCAAGACCCGTAAACGTGAAATTGTCCAGGCGAGGCAGCTTGCCATGTTTTTCTCCAAAAACTATACCAAATCTTCCCTGGCTGCCATTGGAAGCAAGTGTGGTAACAGAGACCATGCTACCGTACTGCACGCTTGCAAAACAGTTAAAAACCTGGCTGATACCGACAAAAATTTTAAGAAATACGTGGATGAAATTGAGAACATCATTAAAATAAAACTTTGATTTTCTTTTCATTTTTTGGGTTTTAGCCCGGAAACAAAAAATTATCTTTGTTCCCGGGTTTTTTTATTTTTTCAAAGAGTCAACATGAGGATTTTGATGGTTTGTTTAGGTAATATTTGCAGGTCGCCTCTGGCCGAAGGTATTATGAAGGAAAAATTTAAAAATTATGGCCTGGAGGGAAAAGTGGATTCAGCTGGGACCGCTTCCTATCATATTGGTGAGCCACCAGATCCAAGATCCATTGACATTGCCTCAAAATATGGGATAGATATTTCAGGTCAGGTTGCAAGAGCTTTTAATGTTTCTGATTTTGATCACTTTGACTATATTTTTGCCATGGACCAGGAAAATTTTAGTAATATTATCAGAAAAGCGCGCTCTGATAAAGACAAACGGAAAGTCAATCTGATTCTGGATAATCTTTTCCCTGACGAAGAGAAAGAGGTTCCAGACCCATATTATGGTGGAAAGGAAGGTTTCGAGAAGGTGTTTAGATTGCTCGACGATGGGTGTGAGGCTATTTTAGGTAAACTTAAAAATTGATTTTATGGCAAATGTTTTTTCTCATAATTCTGATATTCCTGGAGCAGAGGATATTATTAAGGTTAGGAAAATTATTGCCCCTTGTATTCACAAAACACCTGTCCTGACTTCTCAAACATTCAATCAGATTTTGGGGGCTAGCCTCTTTTTTAAATGTGAAAATTTTCAGAAAGGTGGCGCCTTTAAATTCAGGGGAGCCTCTCACGCCGTTATGACATTAAGTAATGCGGATGCTGAACTTGGAGTATGCACCCATTCTTCAGGAAACCACGCCCAGGCTTTAGCTTTAGCCGCCAATATGCGGGGGATTAAAGCCCATATCGTGATGCCAGAGAATGCACCTGAGATAAAAGTGGATGCCGTTAAAGGTTATGGGGGTGATATCACATTCTGTATGCCTACTTTACAGGCCAGGGAAGCAACGTTGCAGAAGGTCATTGAAAGAACCGGAGCCATCGAAATCCACCCTTATAACGATTACAGGATCATTGCGGGCCAAGCCACTGCCTGTGCGGAACTGCTTGAAGAGATTAAAGACTTGGATATTGTAATAGCCCCTGTCGGTGGAGGCGGACTTCTTAGCGGCACTATTCTGTCAGCAAGGTATTTTGCTCCCAAGGTGAAAGTTATGGCAGGCGAACCCCTGCAAGCCAATGATGCCTGGCAATCTTTCAAGAACAAAAAATTCATTCCCTCTCAGAACCCTCAAACCATTGCAGATGGTTTAAGAACATCCCTTGGGAGTCTTACTTATCCTATTATCCTAAATGGAGTTGAAGATATTCTTACCGCTTCAGAAGAAACCATTGTTTCCACGATGAAGTTGATTTGGGAAAGAATGAAGATTATCGTGGAACCAAGTGGCGTTTTACCATTGGCGGTTATGTTTGAAAATAAAGATATGTTTGCTGGGAAACGGGTTGGGCTGATCCTCTCCGGTGGTAATACCGATCTGTTCCGCTTACCCTGGTTAAATGATACCTCTTTTAGCAAACGTTAATAAAAATTATGAGCAATGAATTACGGAGGTGGTAATTTGTATTTAATACCCGCGTCATTGGGAGGGGATGATATTACATCCATATGGCCTTCAGCCAATGTTGCCTTGGTAAACCAATTGGACGAGTTTATTGTTGAGAATGTCAGAACTGCCCGGCGTTTTCTTCGTTCTGCTGGTTTTTCGCGCCCTTTTGAGGATGTCCCCTTTCATTTGCTTAATAAACATACCAAACCCATAGAGATTAGCGGATACCTTAACGCTGCTTTGAAAGGAAAGTCTATTGGATTGTTGTCAGAGGCGGGGTGCCCTTGTATTGCCGATCCAGGGCAGGCAATCGTTGCCATTGCCCACCAAAAAAACATTAGGGTCATTCCTTTGGTGGGTCCTTCCTCCATCCTGCTGGCACTGATGGCTTCAGGGTTCAATGGACAAAACTTTGCCTTCAATGGATACCTGCCAATTCAAAAACCAGAAAGGACAAGCAAACTAAAAAACCTGGAACAAAAAGCGTGGAACGAAGGGCAGACTCAGATCTTTATGGAAACCCCTTTCAGAAACAACCAGCTAATGGATCACATGGTTTCTACCCTAAGAAGAGATACCCTCCTTTGTGTGGCGTGCGACCTGACGCTGCCAGTAGAATTTATCAAAACCCAGCCCATTGGCTTTTGGAAAAAAGAAATGCCCGACCTGCATAAACGGACGAGCATTTTCCTTTTGTATCATTCATAGGACTTCATCAACCTTTTTTCTTTTCCCCTTTAGGCTTCTGTTTCAGGGACCTGATCATGACAAGTATACCAGCAACAATGAGTGGAAGACTTAGCCACTGGCCCATATTAAGGCTCATATTGGCTTCAAAAGCCGATTGATCCTCTTTCACAAGCTCAACCAGGAACCTTACGGTAAACATGATGATTGCAAAAAGTGAAAGCAGGAAGGCGGGTGGAAGAACTTTGATCTTTTTCAGGTACAAATATCCAAGCAAAAGGAACAAAAGCAGGTAAGGAATCCCTTCGTAGAATTGCGTGGGATGCTTTGGCACAACCTCTCCTGCCCTGACAAAGATAAATCCCCAGGGAAGATCTGTCTGATGCCCATATATCTCTGAATTCATCAAATTTCCCATCCGAATAAAGAAGGCGCCAAGGGAAATGGGTATCACCAAACGGTCTAAAAGCCAGGCATAGGACTTATTGCTTACCTTCTTCTGATAGTAATAAAGGGCTAAAATGATTCCTATGGCACCACCATGGCTGGCCAGGCCGCCCTTCCAAATCATCAGTATTTCAAGGGGGTTTTGAATATAGTAGCTGAAATCGTAAAAGAAACAATGTCCCAGTCTTGCCCCAGCTACAGTACCGATGGCTATGTATAACAAGAGTTTATCCACTTGCTGAAGAGGAATGCCTTCCCACTTAAAAATACGGTACATGATTTCGTAACCGAGATAAAAGGAAAGGGCCCAAAACAGACCATACCAGCGAACAGCTAGGGGACCGAGTTCAAAGATTATGGGACTCGCATCCCATGTGATTTGCAAAATATTCATACAGTCATTATTAATTTTGAAAATCTATCAACTCGACATCAAAAATCAGCTTAGAGCCTGCAGGAATGGGGCCTACTTCCCGATCACCATATCCAAGTTCAGGAGGAACAATAAACCTGACTTTGCTGCCTTTCTTTAACAAAGCAAAACCTTCATCCCAAGCTGGAATCACTTGGTTACTTCCCAGGATAAACCGGAAGGGTTCACCCCGCTGAACGGAGGAGTCAAATAAAGTGCCATCTTCAAGATACCCCGAATAATGAACGAGAAGAAGATTGCCAGGTATTGGTAATTCTCCTTCTCCTTCTTTTAAAACAATATATTGAAGTCCGGATTCAGTGGACACAATCGGCAGGTCTTCCACGTCAAAAGGTTTTGGATTCTCAACAATTACAGCATCTAAAACCTCCACATCAAATATAAGGTTAGCCTGCGCGGGAATTGGACCCCTGCCTCGCTCACCATAAGCAAGTTGATATGGAATCCATATTTTTGCCTGAGCCCCAACTTTTAGATGTTTTAATCCATCCTCTAGGCCGGGGATAACCATCCCCCGGCCAAGAACAAACTCAATGGGGTTTCCTCGCTCATACGAGGCGTCAAAAAGCGTGTCATTCTCAAGAAAGCCATTGTAGTGTACCTTCACACGCATATTGGAATCAAGCTTAGCACCATCTCCTTCACGGAAAACGAAAATTTTTACCCCGTTCTCAGTCGTTATACCTTTTAAACCCTCAGCATTCAATGGCGCTGCTGGATTTACAATATCAATCAGTTCCAGGGAAAAAGTCAGAGTGGCATTGGCTGGTATAGGCCCAATGGCGTTTTCACCATATGCCAATTGAGGGGGTATGATAAAGGTGGCTTTATCACCTTTTCTAAGCATTTTAATCCCTTCTTCCCAACCAGCTATGACCTGTCCGGCACCTAATTTAAAAGAGATGGGTTCACCACGATCATGGGAACTGTCAAAAACAGAGCCATCTTCAAGGCTGCCTGAATAATGCACAAAAACCAGGTCACCATCCTTAGCCAATTCACCATCTCCTTCAGGGATAATGGCATATTGAAGCCCCGATTCTGTACTTTTCATGACTGGAGACTCATCCCCAGCCTGCTGTAATTGGATACTACGACATCCCGGAACCATAAGAAAAGCTATCACACTGATTATGGGTACAACTTGCTCCCTTAGGAATCTTAAATGAAACCTTCTTTCTTGCGTGTGCTTTTTCATGACTGGTTCATTATTTTACCTCAACAAGTTCCACGTCAAATACCAGTGTGGAATAAGCAGGGATAAGATTGCCAGCACCGCGCTCGCCATAGGCAAGGTGTGACGGAATAATCAACTGGGCTTTCCCACCCACTTGCATCAGGCTGATGCCTTCATCCCAGCCGGGAATAACTTGTCCAACACCCAAGGGAAATTCAATGGGTTCACCACGCTCCAGGCTTGAATCGAAAACTGTCCCATCAAGCAAACGGCCTTCATAATGAACGGCAACGGTTTTGCCCGCTTCTGCTTTTGCACCGGTTCCTTTTTCTTTCTCAACATAAATTAAACCGCTCTCAAGCGCAGGAATTGTGATGTTGTTTTCTGCAAGATAATCCTGCAGAAGTCCTTCCTCAGCACCGGCACGTACCTCATTCTCTCGCATCTGTTCTTCAGCAAGAACTTTCTGCTCTTCCATATATTCGTCCTCTGTCATTACATTTAAGAGTTTAATATCGAAAGTCAGATGTGATCCCGGTTCAATGGTCTCCGGTATCATGGGCATTTGGGCAGTTGTAGTAAAAAATTGTTCTGCATCAATAATAAAGGATGCACTGTCACCTACCGACATCATGCCAATGGCTTCATAAATATCTCCGGGATATTCAGGTTCGATAAACTCCAGTACAAAAGGAATTCCGGTTTCCCGACTGTCAAGCAAAACCTCGCCTTTGGAATCACTGTAAACCATGGTCATGGATACCAGCTTACCAACTTCAGGCTTTACCCCGTCGGCTTTTTCATGAAAACGATAATATATTCCATTATCATTTTCTTTGAATCCCTTATGCGGGCTGTTTGAACACGCTGCAACGAAAACAGCAAGTAACAAAATAATTAAGATTCTCAGGTTTTTCATTCTGTTTTTATTTGAAAAGTTAATTGGATGAGTCCCGCATGTGAATATCTCATCCTTGTGATGGTTTTACGAACATGCTCGTTTTTAAAAGTTTTGTTGTAAATTACTTGATTTCAATGAGTTCAACATCATAAACAATCGTTGCCCGTGAAGGAATCTTCACCCCATCTCCAGGCACCCCATGGGCAAGATGTGAGGGCATGATAAAACGGGCCTTATCTCCCTCACGTAGAAAAAGAATCCCTTCTTCAAGGCCGGATTCTACACCCCCGCGCCCTATTTTGAATTCCTTGGCACCATCTGTTGCCGAAGAATACACGAGATCCCCGGTAAGCAAGTGAATGCTGTAATGGATGAGGGCGATATTTCCCTCCTTGGCCTTTTCGCCATCCCCAGCTTTATAAACCTGGTACCAAAGCCCTGTTCCGGTTTCTTGCATTTCCCAGCCATAACGGGCAATAAAATCCTTAATTTCCTGCTTTTCCGACTCAAGCAAAATCTTATTGGTTTCCTCCAGGGTTTCCCTGATTTGTTCTGAATCCGGGACCTTTTGCTCTTCCCCGGTCCGTTGGCAAGCAGCAAACCATAAAATCAAGACAACGAAAAAGCCAGTCAAAATGCGCATTTTTTCCCCGATCAAATTTATTACTGCCCCTTTTTAATTACTTCTTCAAAGCACCTGACAGTTTCTTCCAGGCTGTCAAAGCTTTTCCCTCCTGCAGCATTGCGATGTCCACCCCCATTGAAAAATTCGCGGGCGAGCATATTCACATCCACGTCTCCCGCCGAGCGGAAAGATATCTTCACATGGTCTGACTTCTCTATAAACAATGCAGCCAGATGAATGTTCTCAATGCTCATGGCATAATTTACAACTCCTTCAGTATCTCCATCCTGATGATTGAATCTTTCCAGGTCCTTTGCTGAAAGACTAATATAGGCAGCCTGTTCCTCAGGTAACACTTTAAGTTTTTCACTTAAACAATAACCAAGCAGGCGTATGCGGTCAGCTGAATAGGTATTGTAAATAAGCCGGTGTAAATGTTCCCCATCCACCCCAAGCCCGATGAGGCGGGCAGTAATCTCATATGTTTTTGGCTCATTGCAACCGTAACTGAAAGACCCGGTATCGGTAACAATCCCGGCGTACAAGCATTCAGCAACCCTGCGGTCTATTTTATTTTCGCCTCCAAGAGCCACAATAAAGTCATACAATAATTCGGCCGTACTGCTTACCCTGGTATTCGAAAACACAAAATCAAACACAGGTTCAGGTTGGGGATGATGATCTATCAGTATCTTTTTCCCTTTTGATCTCCTCAGCGAATCTTCAAGATGATTAACCCTGCCCATGCCATTGAAATCAAGACAAAAAACAACGGCTGCACCCAATATGGCTTTTTCAGCACGTTCAGGAAACTGACTGGCTATAATGCTCTCCTGCTCCCAGGGCATCCATTGCAAAAAGGAAGGATAAGGGTCAGGACTGATAAAACGCACATCCTTATAACCCGAAAGTTGCAAATAACCGTACAACCCAAGGGAGGAGCCCAGGGCGTCTCCGTCTGGATTGGTGTGGGTAATAATGGCTATGGGCTGATCCTTATCTGAAAGAAGGTTATTAACCTGGTTGATGCTTGTAGGGTCCAATTCCCAGCTATATTTTTTTTTAAAGTTGAACAAAGGTAAAAAAAAAGACTGAGTTTGTTTTTTACCCATCAAATTAATTATTTTTATGCAATCTAATTACCTTGTTAACTTGTATAACAGAAGGCACCAATAATTCTACCCATAATGGCCAAAGGCAACACCACCCTTACCATGATAAAACCATATGCTGTAAAGCATGGTTACGTTGGACCTATCCTTGCCCGGATCAATGAAGCAGGATTCCGAATAATTGCAATGAAATACCTTCACTTGTCCCTTCAACAGGCTGAAGCCTTTTATGAAGTGCACCGCGAGAAACCATTTTTTGAACGTCTTACCCGCTTTATGTCAAATGGCCCCATCGTAGCCGCCATCCTGGAAAAGGGAAATGCAGTGGAGGATTATCGCCTCCTGATTGGTGCCACTGACCCCACCAAGGCCGAGGAAGGTACGCTTAGAAAACTATTTGGCGCCAGCATCGAACAAAATGCCGTCCACGGATCAGACTCCGACGAAAATGCCATTCGCGAAGCCAACTTCTTCTTTTCTGAACTTGAACGCTTCTAAAGGATCTTATTGCTCTCCTGGAAAGTATTCAAAAAATGTGCCATCAGCATAAAACAACATAACCCGGATGGCTTTATTCTTACATTTATCAGAAATGTCAGTATTTTTGACAGCTGATATCATGGTCTTGTCAGGTTTATCTTCTTTTTCTGCTATTTTCTTATCCCCTTCAGATTTCAATATTTCCTGCATGGCTTGGATCCTGGAGAGACTTATCTTTTCATTTTCATCTTGAAAAGTTTTTCCTGACATTTCCTTTTCTTCTCCTGACATACCTGACATTTCTTCTAAAGGGGCCTCAAGCTCAGCAGAAATTTCAAAGTCCTCATCAGGGAAAAGTGTGTTGCTCGCCTTTAACATATGGCCATCTCCACGAATAAGCCATTCAGTCCGAATTTCAGGAAAGGAATCCAAAACCTTCTGAACAAATTCAAGACTGGGGTTATTCCTGCCCGATAGAATATGACTGATGGTGGATCGTGGTACTCCAACCTTGTCGGCAAAACCCGAAGAAGTCAATTTCTTTAATTGAATGATCTTTTGTATTCGTGCGATCATTTGAATTCAATTTTTTAAACCATTTACAATATTATAAAATTATAAAAAATTGTAACCCCACTATTGAATTTGTAAACAATTTAAATGATTCACCATTGTAAATAATAATTTACATTAATTTTATACTTTCTATAAACCTTATAAAATAATAAAAATCAATATTTTAAATGATAACTTCTAATTTACTGGGAAACATAAACCTTTTCCTCCTTTTATTGAAGTAATACATAATTTGAATTTCATAAAAAACTGGAAAATAGGGTTATAAAATACAATATTATTAAACTAAGGGTTTTTGTATTGAAATAATTATGAGTTTAACAATACAAATAAACTTTTGTAATCAATTACATAATTCACAATTGGTACAACCCTGATTAATATGGATATTTACATTTGGTAATTAACTGATGAAGCTGCGGTTTACATAATTAAACATTAGGACTGTTTACAAAAATGAATTAAACCCGGGATTGGAATTAAATCTGAATTTATATTCAATAATCTCAATTATCACTTTTTTAAAATTACTCTGTATATTTATGTTTGACTTAAGGCTAAGTCATTAGGTTTAAATGGAAGGTTCACTTTCCCCTATCCGGGAAAGTGTTTGCCAGTAATAACCGATAAGTCCCTGAGAATAGAAAAAATCTTTCTTTCCTGTCCCCGACCCTTGAATTTTTTAATAGGGAAAAGATAAAACAGTCTTTTTTTCTTTGTAGTGGAGGTTTGAATATTAGCTTTCAGCGCATTATGCGTTAAAAAAAAGGAACTTTATTCCAATGAAAAAACGTTGGAAATAGGGCAAACAAGGAAATTAAGGATCTTTACCAGACCTTAATGAATTTTGCAACAGAAAATTCTCCCGATGCATTCAAAATCATCCGAAGGAAATAAACCCCATTATCCAGATGCGTCATTTCTTCAAAGGGCTGAATGCGGTTATACCCGGGAAAAAAAGATTCTCCCCCGGCACTATAAACCAATTGCCCCCTGAGGTCAAATACTTCAAGATGAAATGGCTGATGACTTTCCGAGTGGAAGGTTAAAAAAGAGGAAGGCGAAATAGGATTTGGGTAAATGACTAATTGTTCCGCAGGTTGAAAATCATATTGCAGCAAACGGGAAGCCCAGTTAAAATCAGGAATACCGTTTCCGTAGATAGAATCCGGATGAAGAAACAGGTGTCCGCTTTCGATGATGGCTCTTTTCAGTTGGCTGGCACTAACATGAGGAAATTTTCCCCAGAGCGAAGCTGACATACCTGCAATCATAGGGCTTGAGAAAGAGGTCCCACTCGCAAGTCCCACACCCTCTGACAAATCAGCTACCGGAACACTTAATCCGTGAGCCATAACATCCGGTTTAATACGTCCATCTGCAGTAGGGCCACGTGAACTAAAACCAGCAACTAACCCATCAATATCAACTGCCCCAATACTTAAAGCCCCAAAACTGTCGGCAGGAGACCCGACATAACGCCAGGTCTGATTCCCATAATTCCCCGCACTATTCACCACCAGTATGCCTCTTTCAAAAGCCTTGTTGGCGGCTTTTGCAACCACAGTGGTTTCGCCATTCAAATCCGAATAAAAATGATCTTGCTCCGGATCATCAAAACGGGTGTAGCCCAGGGAGGAATTGATTACATCTGCGCCAAGACTGTCGGCCAGTTCTGCCCCTGCAAGCCAGTTGTACTCTTCTA
The DNA here is from genome assembly GCA_036351255.1 of Bacteroides sp. Lineage (NCBI taxonomy): Bacteria > Pseudomonadati > Bacteroidota > Bacteroidia > Bacteroidales > Bacteroidaceae > Bacteroides > Bacteroides sp. The sequence continues at coordinate 7,732 of JAZBOS010000078.1, read as the reverse complement.
TCAGGTATTCGGTTGCCACATCTTCTGTCCGTATTAACCAGTAGGTGGCCTCGATTGCCGTTCCCATGAGTGCACCTGGCCTTAATCCACCCATGACTGATAATACATACGTGCCATGGGGACTGCTGGCATAAAGATTCTCAGGTATTTCCACGAAATCCCTGGTACCGGCGATACGGCCCGATCCCCATAAATGCGAAAAAACTGACAACTGGTCAGCAGCATAAAAGCCGCCATCCAACACAGCAATCAACATCCCTTCACCGCGATAGCCGTCATGTAGTAATTTTTGTCCATTGATTTGATCAATAGATGCCCCAGAATATCCTGGATCCAGACCGTGGAAAACACTTCTCCAAGCCTTTTTACCAAAAAGATCCTCATATGCCAGTTCAATTTCATTTGTCTGAGTGGCCGAAGGCCGCCTTTCCCCCTCCCATAAATCCTGATCATCACCGATGCTCTGGAAAATAATTGGCAAGGGCTTCACCAGCTCCGTTCCCGAAACAAACGGAAAACTCCGGATCCTTTCAAGGCTTTCTGCCTCCGAGCTTAAAATCATGGCACCATTCAACCAGCGGCTTGCATACAATACCTGCACCTCAATATCTGCTTTCAGGCTGTCAATATACGCCGGATTTGGTGGTAAGTCATTTGGGGTCAGGGCAATACCCTGATGTACCCTCCGGCTGAGGGCTCTTGGCGAGAGGAATTCTTCCGGCTGATTGAGGTTATAGGGAGTGCCCAGTTTATCTGTGAAAGATATCCAGTAATACCCTGCTTTGAATTCATCCTGGGCAAGCCCTGGTAAAGCCATGAGAAGGCATAACAGGACTAAAAGGAAAGAAAAACCGGTTTTGCCCATATGCAATTTAATTCTTATTCCTGACCAAAAGCCTTGAACTGGTAGGTATAATCCACCCCCCGGGTAATAGTTCCGTCCACTTCTTTATCTACCTTCCTGAAACGTTTAAACACCATCCCAATATCCTTGGCGTATATTTCTTGCTGGAAATCTTCACTGATCAGTGTAAAGAAATCATTTTGCAATACAGTTATGGTTGAATCAAACGACAGGCTGGGCGAAATCAGATAGGGTTTATGCGCTTCAGTAATCCTGTATTCCTGTTCTGGCAGGGTATTATAGGCGTTCCCATTCCATTTTTTACCAAGCTTGGGAGGAAATACCAGTTTGATGTAAGTGATATTTTCTTCTGTTTTTTCAGCTCTGTCTGCCAATACCCTGGCCTGCCAGATATCTTTGATCTCCCACGAGGATGCGGCATCTGGCCTGATATAACGTTCCAGCCGGAGGCTTTCACCCTCCTCCCCGTCGGTTAAACGGCTTTCAATCAATTCCTTTACCTCATATTGAAACTCCAAAACCTGCCCGGTGAAATCGTCGTAAACCACCGAATCCACTTCATAAATCACAAAATGACCAACTGCTTCTGGAAAATAAGCGTAATACATCTCAGTCGGATCTGCCTGTTCCTCTTTACAACCCGTAAAAAAAACTACCATGCCTAAAGTGATCAACCAAGTCATTTTGTTAAAGAAGTTATTCCGGCTGATTTTCATAAGATATGTAGTTATCTATTTGTTTGAAATACCCTCTATGCGCTCATTAAAACGGAGAGGTAAAAATATCTTCCGAAGCTTCGCTGTCAGGTACCAGGGGAATGGTAATTTCTTCCTCCCGCTCAATATAAATCATCTCTTTCACAATGATACCATGCTGATAAATAACTTCTTTCTCCAATTCACCTTCTTTGGTAAAAAACTTCCAGCTGTCATGAGGAAGGTTATTGCTATAGTTGGCAAGCAGTTGTTCCTTTCCATCTTCATAGAACAATTTGAAGGGGCCATTCAATTCGTTGTTTTCATAGCTAGCCAGCAGCCTGACCTTTCCATCTTCATAAAATTGCTGCCAGGCTCCTTGTTTAACCCCAGCGCTGTATTCAACGATTTCTGCCACTTCTCCCGATGGGAAAAAAGTGATGGATTTCCCTTCCAGTTGACCTTCCGTGTACTCAGTTTCTGCCAGTTTAATTCCTGACTCAGAAAAAAAGCGCCAAAGACCAGTTCTCTGATTGTTTTTAAACTGACCGGTTGCCATGGGCTGGTTGTTCTTGTGAAAGTAAACTGCAGGGACAACATCCTTGGATGTATCATGATGCAGTTCAGCACGCAACCCCCCTTCCGGATAAAAGTACCTAAAGGTTCCCTGGGGTATATCATTCACAAACTGCCCCTGGTAGCGAAGCATCCCATTTGCAAAAATCCCCTGCCAGGGTCCCTGCCGCCTGCCTTCCTCATCCCGCTGGTTTACTCCATTCCCTTGTGAAAGGGCCGGAAAAGCCTGAAAAAGGATAAGAAAAAAAAGAATATTTCGAATGTTTTTGTGCACCCTTATCATTACAACGAATTTACAAAAATCTGCCTATTTCTTTAATTTCTGTTCAGCCCATTTAGAAAAATCCTTAAGGCTGCTGAATCTTAAATCAATAAGGAAGTGATGTTGCCTGGCCATTGTTAAATCTTCCGAAATTAAAACCGTTTTCATTTTTAATCGCTTGCCAAAACGCATGTCACTGAGCGTATCACCAACCATGACTGATTGCCGGAAGTTTATTTCCGGGAAATCCCGTCTGGCCTGCAAGCCCATACCCACCATTGGTTTACGGTTAAAGCTTCCGCTGTTCTCCAGGTCAGGACAAAAATAAACCTTGTCAATCCGGCCACCCGCTTGCTTTAAATCGTTCAGCATCTTGTGGTGGATCTGTTCCAGCTCCTTTTCTGTCATCAGGCCTTTTCCAATACCCTGCTGATTGGTTACGACAACAATCGTACCAAATACCCCGCTTAACCAGGCCAGACTTTCCAATACCCCTTCCTGCCATTCAAAATCTTCCTTGCGCTTCACATAATCGCCCTCAAGGCGCCTGTTCAACACCCCATCACGGTCCAGAAAAAGCGTCCAGTTTTTATCCGGAAATAAATTCATTTTTAATGGCTAATGGCACACTTTTTCACGAAAACAAATAATCTTCATTATCTTTACTTAAACTACTTTCCGTCGCCTTAGTCCCACGGGGCCCAAAAAGTGCTATAACTTAAACAATATCTCCTCCACATTCTCGCAGATAATATGGCCCAGCAAAATGTGCACTTCCTGAATCCGCGGGGTATCTGCTGAAGGCACCTTAAACAGGATGTCGCAGAATTCGTTTATTTTGCCTCCCTCCTGTCCTGTAAAACCCACCGTGATCATCCCCAGTTTGCGAGCTGCAACCAGTGCATTGACGATATTGGGTGAATGTCCCGAGGTGCTAAATGCCAGCAGCATATCACCCTCCTTGCCAAGTGCCATGACCATCCGCTCATAGATCTGTTCGAAAGAATAGTCATTGGCCACTGCCGTTAAAAACGAGGTGTTCACGTGAAGCGCTTCAGCATTCAGTGGTGGCCGGTCAAAATAAAAGCGGCCCGACAACTCTGCGGCCAGGTGCTGTGCATCTGCCGCACTGCCCCCATTCCCGCACAAGAGCACCTTATGCCCCTTTTCATAACAATGAATCATTTCCCCTATGCACCGCTCCAGTTCCTCCAGCAACTCATGGTCAGCAAGCACTTGCTGTTTCAGCCCTATGGAATCTTCTATTTGTTTTTTTATCTTCATTGTTTATCTCTTATTACCCTGTTCAATCAGGGCATTCACAAGCTTTTGCCAGGTGAAACGTTTTTTTTCTTCCTTTATGTTTTCCCTGTAGGCCTTTTCCCTGCCCTCCTTAAAGAATTCAGCAATAGCCTTTGAAATCTCTTTTGGTTCGGGTTCCACCACATAACCCACCTTTCCATGTGGCACCATCTCAGGCAATCCCCCAACCCGCGTTACGAGCATAGGAACCTCAAAATGGTAGGCCACCTGCGTCACCCCGCTTTGCGTGGCACTTTTATAAGGTTGTGCCACCAGGTTGGCAGCACAAAAATATTCCCGAACTTTTTCGTTTGGGATGAAATGCGTTTGCCAGAGGACCTGTTCCTCCATGCCGAATTCCTCGGCAAGCTCGTGATAAGGTTCAGGATCGGTGTAAAACTCTCCTGCCACCAGCAATTTCAGTGGCAATGCTTTAATCTCTGGACTGGCAAATGCCTTCAGCAGCAGATCAAGCCCTTTGTAATCACGAATAAACCCAAAAAACAGCACGATGGGGCCCTTATGAGCTATGCCCAGTTGCTTGCGTGCCTGCTCCATCGGCAGGAATTCTCCAAAGTTGTCATACAACGGATGAGCGCAATAGATACTGCGCGTTTCAGGTACGCCAAACTGCATCAGATCCTCCCTGACGGACTCAGAGAGGGTTACGAACCCTTGTATTCGTTTTACGAAATAATGCGTCAACAGGCGGTCTCCAGGGCGTTTTTCGTGTGGGATGATGTTATCGGCAATGGCCACCACCCGTGTATGTTTATTCTTTTTCACCATTGAAGCAATGGTGCCAAGGCAGGGGGCCATAAAGGGAATCCAGTAACGAACAACCAGCAAATCAGGCTTCAGTTTACGCAATTCGCGCCCCACTTTCCACCAGTTCAATGGGCTCAAGCTGTTGACCTTCACCCGGATATCCAGTCCTTCAGGTGCAGGATCTTCCGAGTACTGGGTCTTCCCCGGGAACAGGAAGCCCGGGTATTGAAGGGAGAAGGTATAGATGATAACCTCGTGCCCTTCATCCTGGAAAGCACGGGCAAGCCTTTCGTTGAAGGTCGCCAGCCCACCGCCTCTCAGGGGATGCGCCGATCCCAATATTACGACTTTTGCCACTGTTTCTCGGTTGTTTTTTCAATGAGATAATGATTTCTGTCGGCCGCACTGCGCGAGATCAGTTCCCCGAGGAAGCCCGCCAGGAACAATTGGGTTCCCAGCACCATTGCCAGCAGTCCAAAATAGAATAGGGGGCGGTCGGTCATCCGGTAACCCATCATAAAGAACTTGGCATAAGCCAGGTAAAGGGCTATCACCAAACCTGCAAGGAAGAGCAAGGTGCCAAGCAAGCCAAAGAAATGCATGGGCTTGCGCCCGAAACGCGTCACAAAGGTGATGGACATCAGGTCCAGAAAGCCGTTTACAAAGCGTTCAAGCCCAAATTTTGTCTTACCATACTTGCGTTTCTGGTGATGTACGACCTTTTCCCCAATGTGTGTAAAACCAGCCCACTTAGCAATGACCGGAATGTAACGGTGCATCTCGCCATAGACTTCAATGCTTTTTACCACTTCCAGCTTATAGGCTTTCAACCCGCAGTTGAAATCGTGTAACTTGATTCCTGTAGCGCAACGGGTAGCCCAATTATACAATTTGGTGGGGATGGTCTTGGTCACCGGGTCATACCGCTTCTTTTTCCAGCCACTCACAAGGTCAAAGCCATCCTTGCGGATCATCTGGTAAAGCTCAGGGATCTCTTCGGGGCTGTCCTGCAGGTCGGCATCCATGGTGATGACCACTTTGCCCGAAACGTGCTGAAAACCCACGTTCAGTGCCGCTGACTTCCCGTAATTTCGCCGGAAACGGATCCCCTTAAGCGCAGGATTGCCTTTGGCCAGACGTTCTATCACCTCCCAGGAACCATCCCGGCTGCCGTCATCTATAAGGAGCACCTCATAGCTGAATCCTTCTGCCTGCATCACACGGGCAATCCATTCCGTCAGCTCAGGAAGCGATTCCATTTCATTGTATAAGGGCACTACCACCGAAATATCCATCATAAAAACTTTGATTTGCACCTAATTTCAACTTATGCGACAAATTTACGTTTTTTTTTACCAAATAATCGACTACCTGAAAAACCATACCTTTGTGCCGTTGTTAATAAAGGTATTGCAAATCCGGAAATTTCAATGCGCGACCTGACCACGGGATCCCCCGGGAAACAGATTTTTTTATTTGCCCTGCCCATGCTCCTGGGCAATGTGTTTCAGCAGTTATACAACATTGTTGACACCATTATCATTGGCAGATACATTGGCACCAATGCCGTGGCTGCTGCAGGAGCCTCCTTCCCCGTCATCTTTGTGCTCATCAGTTTGGTCATAGGTATCACTACCGGCACTACCATCATCATCTCACAATATTACGGCGCCAAGGATTATGAGAAGGTGAAGCGGGCCATCGACACTGCTTTCATCATCCTTTTCTTTGGTTCCGTCATCCTTACGGTCCTGGGGCTGGTTCTCATTGGGCCCATCTGGAGATTGCTTGCCCTGCCCGAACACCTGGTGAAGGACGCTACCCTCTATTTCAACATTTTCGCCTTGGGCCTGGTGCTAATGTTTGGCTACAATGGCGTGAGCGCCGTGCTCAGGGGACTGGGTGACTCCAAGACACCTCTTTATTTCCTGATCATCGCCACCATCCTCAACATTTTCCTCGACCTCCTGTTTGTCCTGGTATTTGGATGGGGGATTGCCGGAGTGGCCATTGCCACCGTTGTCGCCCAGGGAATTTCCTTTGGACTCAGCGTTTATTACCTCAACCGTTACCACCAGCTCATCCGCGTGTCTTACTCCGGACTGGTGTTCGACCGCGACATTTTCCGAAAAAGTTTGCGCATTGGCATCCCCACCGGGCTGCAGCACACATTCGTCTCACTGGGGATGATGGCACTCCTCAGGATCGTCAATGGCTTCGGCACCAGCACCATTGCGGCCTATACCATTGCCGGACGCATCGACTCTCTGGCCGCAATGCCTGCCATGAACTTCTCCATGGCCCTGTCCACCTTCGTGGGGCAAAACCTGGGTGCCAACAAGCCCGAACGGGTAAAGGCTGGCTACCGCAGTACCCTTTCCATGACAACCATCATATCGCTGTTGGTGTCCCTGTTGGCATGGCTCTTTGGGCGCCAAATGATGGGGGCATTTACCACGGACCCCGAAGTCATCCAAATCGGCTATGAATACCTGGTCATCGTCAGCAGCTTTTACATCCTCTTCTCGGCGATGTTCACCACCAACGGTATTATGCGTGGTGCCGGCGACACCATTGTCCCGATGTTCATCACCCTTTTCTCCCTCTGGGTCCTTCGCATCCCCGGTTCCTATTTCCTCTCCCAGCGAATGGGTACCGATGGCATCTGGTGGGGCATCCCCCTGGCCTGGTTCTTTGGGTGGCTCCTCTCCTGGTTCTATTACCGAACCGGCAAATGGCGTTCAAAAGCCGTGGTCAAATACGCCGACAACAACCAGCGCATGGAATAGCACGAAAAAATTTGAAAAACCGTTTTTCATTCCCGAAAAAATATTATCTTTGCAACCGCAAATGGCTCCGTAGCTCAACTGAATAGAGCATCTGACTACGGATCAGAAGGTTTCAGGTTTGAATCCTGACGGAGTCACTAAAACAAAAGGTTGTCAACTAAAATTGGCAGCCTTTTTTGCTATGGGTTATACTGTTTATGTTATACAAAGTGATGTGGACAAAAGGCTTTACAAAGGCCTTGCAAAAGACATTTCCCAGAGACTAAAAGAACACAATTCTAGTAAAAACTTCTCCACCAAACCATACCAACCCTGGGTTTTGGTTTACTCCCAAGAATTTGATGCCCTCAACGAAGCTAGGAAGTATGAAAAGTATCTTAAATCAGGTATCGGAAGGGAATTCTTGAGAAAATATTTAGAAGACAAGAGCATTTGACTGCCGATCAGAAGCCTGCCTGCCGGCAGGCAGGGTTGA